>DAOUYK010000066.1 GCA_030666145.1 Mycolicibacterium sp.
ATGGGCCTGCGCACCGGCGTTGAACGCCTGACGGGTGCGGTCGCGCAGGCGGCCCACGCGGCAACCAGCGAACAGCAACAGCGCATCCACGACATCCTCAACAACGCCCGCCGCGAGATCTACCAGATCCTGGGCGAGGACTGACAGCGAGTTCGGAACCTCGTCGGCCCCGAGGAAGCTCCGAAAAGTACGAGCTAGTCCCGAGCTAATCCACGTCTACCCAGTCCAGCGTGCGCTGCACGGCCTTCTGCCAGCCCGCGTACCCATCAGCGCGCTGATCCCCACTCCAGGCCGGCGTCCAGCGCTTGCCCTCATGCCAGTTTGCCCGTAGCTCGTCCGGATCCGACCAGAAGCCGACTGCGAGCCCGGCCGCGTATGCCGCACCGAGCGCAGTCGTTTCTGCCACAACAGGTTTCACGACGTCCACGCCTAGCACGTCAGCCTGAATCTGCATGCAAAGATCATTGGCGGTGATGCCGCCGTCGATCTTGAGCACTTCCAAATGCACTCCGGAGTCGGCCTTCATCGCATCGACGACATCCCGGCTCTGGTAGCAGATCGCCTCCAAGGCCGCGCGTGCCACGTGCGCGTTGGTATTGAACCGCGACAGCCCCACAATCGCGCCGCGCGCATCAGAGCGCCAGTACGGCGCGAAGAGACCTGAGAATGCCGGCACGAAGTAGACCCCACCGTTGTCGGCGACCTGCCGAGCCAGCGCCTCGCTCTGCGCGGCGCCACTGATGATGCCCAGTTGGTCACGCAACCATTGGATGGCCGAACCCGTCACCGCAATCGAACCTTCGAGTGCATAAACAGGTTTCGCGTTCCCGAACCGATAGCACACCGTGGTCAGCAGCCCGTTGGACGACCGCACGATCTTCTCACCGGTGTTGAGTAGCAGGAAATTACCTGTGCCGTAGGTGTTCTTGGCCTCGCCGGCCGCCAGACATACCTGCCCGACCATCGCTGCCTGCTGGTCACCGAGGCTGGCCGTCAGCGCCACCTCGCCGCCGAGCAGACCCGACGCCAACGTAGTACCGTACGGTTCGGGCGACGACGATGACATGATCTGCGGAAGCATCTGGCGCGGAATTCCAAAAAGTGCCAAAAGCTCGTCATCCCAGTCCAGGGTCTCCAGATCCATCAGCATGGTGCGGCTAGCGTTGGTCACGTCGGTCATGTGGACACCACCCTTTGGGCCACCGGTCAGGTTCCACAGGACCCATGAGTCGGCCGTACCGAAGATTGCATCCCCCTTATCGGCGGCTTCTCGCACGCCATCCACATTCTCCAGAATCCACTGCACCTTGCCCGCCGAGAAGTACGTCGCCGGCGGAAGACCCGCCTTCCTACGGATAACGTCACCAAAGCCCTCGCGGTCGAGCGCGGCAGCGATGCGGTCGGTCCGGGTGTCCTGCCACACGATGGCGTTGTAATACGGCCGCCCGGTGCGCCTGTTCCAGACCATGGCCGTCTCACGCTGGTTAGTGATTCCAAGTGCGGCGAGGTCACCGGCTTGCAGTTTCGTCGAGTTCAGGACCGACATCAGCGCCGAGGAGGTGCGCTCCCAAATCTCGACCGGATTATGTTCCACCCATCCAGCGCGCGGCAGGATCTGTTCGTGCTCCAGCTGGTGGCGACCGATCTCACGCCCCGAATGGTCGAAGATCATGGCGCGGGTGCTGGTGGTGCCTTGGTCGATTGCTGCAACGAAGTCGGCCATTCGTCCATGATGGACCACGTGGGTACCCGAACTTCGTTATCAGTCGAAAGTTGCCAGATCGCCGGCATGCCACGCGGCGGCCCGGAAGCGTCCTGCCTGGACCGACTGTTGCAGACCGATCGCCTGGACTACCTGAACCGCGACTCTGACGGAGATACCGAGCTCCAGGCGCGCAAACTCAGCGTCATGCGCGCGCTGGACTGGACGGACGCGCTGTTGGGCAACCCCGAGCGGTTCGCCATGATCGCGCTCGACGAGGTCGCCGAGGTCGCCGACCCTCAGATCCTGGAGTTGGGTGCCGGGCACGGCGGTCTGTCCTACAAGCTGCTCGAGTGGCATCCGACGGCGAGGTTGACCGTCACCGATGTCGAGCCCACGGCGGTGGCCGCGATTGCGGCCGGTGAGCTGGGTGCTGATCCCCGCGCGACGGTCCGGCAGATGGACGCCACAGCGCTGGACGCCGCAGACGGAGAGTTCGACCTGGCGGTGTTCGCGTTGGCGCTGCACCGCCTGCCCCCGGCCGCCGCGGCGCGGGTGTTCGCCGAAGGGACCCGGGTGGCGAGGAAGCTGCTCATCATCGACTTGCCGCGGCCTCCGACACCGCTGCACATCCTGCGACTCGCCATGATGCTGCCGCTGGCCCCCGTGGTGCCGTTCCTGCACGATGGCGTGATCAGTTCACTGCGCGCTTACAGCCCAGCGGCACTGCGGGCGCTAGCCTCCCATGCGGACCCCGAAATCGAGGTAGAGCTTCGCGGTGGACCGGTGAGCCCCCAGGTGGTTGTGGCGTCCCGACCGCACTGAACGGCCGCGCGCAAATTGACCGAAATTCGGGCGTGTTCGCGCACAAACCCGCGGGCTCGCCGACAATGGCGGTGTGGGCGAGGAATTAAAGCAGACCGACTTCACTCGCGCCCACCGCCGCGAGTACCGACGCAAGGTGCAACTGTCCCTCGACGTATTCGAGACCATGCTCGCGCAATCGAGTTTCGACTTCGAAAAGCCGCTGACCGGCATGGAGATCGAATGCAACCTGGTCGACTCCGACTACCAGCCGGCGATGACCAACTCCGAAGTCCTCACCTCGATCGCCGACCCGGCCTACCAGACCGAATTGGGCGCCTACAACATCGAATTCAACGTGCCGCCGCGCCGGCTACCCGGGCGCGCTGCGCTGGAACTCGAGGACGAGGTCCGCGCCAGCCTCAACGCCGCTGAAGTCAAAGCCAACAACGATGGCGCCCACATCGTGATGATCGGCATCCTGCCGACCCTGATGCCCGAACACCTCACCGGGAGCTGGATGAGCGAGTCCGCCCGCTACCAGGCACTCAACGACTCGATCTTCACCGCCCGCGGCGAAGACATCATGATCGACATCGACGGCGCCGAACGTCTCAGCCTGCAGACCGCCTCGATCGCACCCGAATCCGCCTGCACCAGCATGCAGTTGCACCTGCAGGTCTCCCCCACGCAATTCGCCAGCAACTGGAACGCCGCCCAGGCGCTGGCCGGTCCGCAGCTGGCGCTGGGCGCCAACTCACCGTATTTCTTCGGCCACCACCTATGGTCGGAGACGCGCATCGAGCTCTTCACCCAGGCCACCGATACCCGCCCCGACGAGCTCAAGACCCAGGGAGTGCGGCCCCGAGTGTGGTTCGGCGAGCGTTGGATCACCTCGATCTTCGACCTGTTCGAAGAAAACGTTCGCTACTTCCCATCGCTACTGCCCGAACTCTCCGATGAGGACCCGGTGGCCGAACTGGCCGCGGGCCGCGCTCCCCGGCTGTCGGAACTGCGGCTGCACAACGGGACCATCTATCGGTGGAACCGGCCGGTGTACGACGTGGTGGCCGGTCGGCCGCACCTTCGGGTCGAGAACAGGGTGCTGCCCGCGGGGCCAACGGTGCTCGACATGACGGCCAACTCCGCCTTCTACTACGGGGTGCTGCGGGTGATGTCCGAGGACGACCGACCGGTGTGGACGAAGATGAGTTTCGCCGCGGCGGAGGCCAATTTTGTGGCCGCCGCGCAACGCGGCATGGACGCGCGCCTGTACTGGCCAGCGCTGGGCGAGGTCACACCCGACGAGTTAGTCCTGCGGCATTTACTGCCGATGGCCGAGGAGGGCCTGCGCCAGTGGGAGGTCGCCGCCGACGTACGCGACCGCTACCTCGGCGTGGTCGAGGGACGGGCCAGGACCGGCCGCAACGGTGCGGCGTGGCAGTCAGCCGCCGTCAACGCTCTGCAGGAGCGCGGACTCAACAGACCCGAAGCACTCGCCGCGATGCTGCAGTTGTATTGCGAGCGGATGCATTCCAACGAACCGGTTCACACATGGGACCTGCCAGTTTGAGGGTTGTGCGCCGTATCCCGCCCTATCGTCGCGACCGTGGCCGACAACCTCGAATCGATGAACTGGTAGGACGTTTTCGACGTCGGCTTTCGAGGACAATGGGACATGAGTGACCGGAGGAGACCTGCATGACCCACCCACTGCATTCCCCAGCCTGCATTCCCCAGCGTTTTGCAGGTGACCCGTATCCCGCCTTCCGGGAGTTACGTGGCGCCGACCCAGGGTGCTGGAACTCCGACGCCGGGTTCTGGGCACTGCTGAAGTATGAAGACATCCGGTTCGTCTCGACCAACCCAGCGCTGTTCTCATCGGCCAAGGGGGTCACCATCCCGACCCGGCACTACAGAACGCGGTGCTCGAGGGCAACCTGCTCTACACCGACCCACCTCAGCATCGACAACCGCGCAAGTTGGTCAACACCGGCTTCACCCGCCGCCAAGTAGCCATCCTTGAGCCGAAAAAGCGCGCGTTCGCCCGCGTCGCCCTCCATCGCATCGATCCCGATGCCGGGATCGAATTCGCCGAGCAGATCGCAGCCCCGTTACCGACCCGAATGATCGCGGAACTTCTCGGCGCCCCCGATGCGGACTGGGAGATGTTTCGCACCTGGTCGGATGCGACGGCTGGCATCAATGACCCGGAGGTGGAGCTGGGAACCTTCGCCGCGATGGGCGAGCTCTACGAGTACTTCGGCCACCTGATCGCCCTTCGCCGCGATCGCTACCGCCGACGTCGAGATTCGCGGGCGGCTGATCCGCGAAGGCCAGTACGTGACCATGATGTATGGGTCGGCCAACCGCGACGAGGAAGCCTTAGGCCCCACCGCTGAGCATCTCGACATCACCCGAAACCCCAATCCACACTTGACATTCGGATGCGGTGCGCACTCCTGCGTACGAGGGCAGCTGGCCCGCTTGGAGGCGCGGGTGCTCTTCGAGGAGCTACTGGTGCGCTTCGACCACATCGAGCTAGACGGGGCGATCGTCCGCATGCAGGCCACCACGGTGACCGGTGTGAGAAAGATGCCGGTACGGCTGGCGTCGATGACGGTTAGCGCGTAATCGAAGCCAACGCTCCCGCGAGCGTTTCCAGATCAATGTCGGTGACGTCGACGTGCGGCGAGACCCGCAATGCTGGTCTCGTCATCTCTCGCGGTGCCCGTTCCAGACCCAGGAACGTCGTCACGATCGAACGCTCGGAGATCAACCGGGCCCGGACCGCCATCGGATCGACACCGTCGGGCGGCAGCAGCGTGGTGATGGCGCTGGGCTCGTCCACGGGCTCGATGACGCTCCAACCGGGGACATGTGCGAGCGCGGTGCGGGTAGCCACGCCGACCGCCCGCAACCTGGCCTGCACGTTGTGCGGTCCCACCGCCAGATACTCGCCGAGCGCGACCGAGACCCCTACGTGCAGACCGATGTTCTTCTCCGCGTAGCTCAATCGCAGCGTAGTGGATTCTGAGAGCAGCCCGGCCCGGGTAGCGAGCATCCCCGCCCCGCGCGGACCTGCCGCCCACTTCCGTGCCGACGAGTACAGCGCATCGGCACCGATACCGGCACAGTCCAGATGAGCGAATCCCTGCGCGGCGTCTACAATCAGCGGCACCCCCTGTGCCCGGCACACCGCCGCCATGTCGCAGGCAGGCTGCACAATCCCGCTGTGGCTGCCAAGCACGGTGAAGTGCACGAGCCCGGGGGGATCTGCGGCCAATGCAACCGCGGCAGCGTCAACATCCACTCGGCCCCAGCTGTCGACCGGTAGAACGCGAACCTCGAACCCGTGCAATGCCATAGCAAGTAGATTGGGGCCGAATTCGCCAGGCAGACAGGCCAGCGTGCGTTCACCGCTCCACTCTCCGAGCAGGATGTCGAGCGCGTTGTGGGATCCAGTGGTGAAAGCGACTTCGGCGTCAGACATCCCGGTCAACACCCGCACCGCAGCGCGGCCCGCATCCAGCACCGGCGCGGCGGCTTCCGCGGCGACGTAGCCACCCACCTCCGCTTCGTGATGGGCGTGCCGGGTGGCGGCGTCGATGGCAGCGAAGGTCTGCCGCGAACAGGCCGCGCTGTCAACATGCACACCGGCGACAGGCGGACGTGCTGCCCGCCAACTCTGGGCGAACGTCATCTCATCCACGCGGTCACCGCAGCGAGAGCGACAGGCCGAAGTCACCGGAATCGTCTGTCCACCAACGTTTGCAGCGCAAACCGGCAGCGGACAACTCGGCATCTACACCGTCGCGGCGGAACTTGCATGACACCTCGGTGAGGACCTCTTCGCCGTCTGCGAAGTCGACATCGAGCGCAAGAGCGGTGATGCGTGCGCGTTGCGCACGGGTCGACCTCAGTCGCATTTCTATACGCTCCTCGGCTTCGTTCCACCGAGCTAGGTGTTCGAATGAGTCAATGTCAAAGTCAGCGCCGAGTTCGCGATTCACCACCGCAAGCACATTGCGGTTGAACCGCGCTGTCAACCCGGCGCTGTCGTCGTAGGCTCGGACGAGTCGGCCGGTGTCCTTGACCAGATCGGTGCCCAACAGCAGCGAGTCTCCGGGCTGAAGTAGATCGAAAACCGAAGTTAGGAACTCGGCGCGCGGACCCGGCTCCAAATTGCCGATCGTGGAACCCAGAAAAGCCACCAGGCGGCGACCGACTTTGGGTATCTTTCCCAGATGTTCTTCGAAATCGCCACATACAGCGGCTATTTCGATGTTGGGATACTCCAGTTCGACCGCTGCCCCGGATGATCTCAGCACGCTAGCATCCACGTCGAAGGGGATAAACCGAAGCAGCGATCCCCGGTCCTGCAGCGCGTCGAGCAGCATGCGTGTCTTCTCCGAAGTCCCACTGCCCAACTCCACCAGTGTGTCCGCACCCGAGACAGCAGCGATCTCGCCCGCGTGCGCGCGGAGGATCTGCGCCTCAGCTCTGGTCGGGTAATACTCGGGAATCCGGGTGATCTGGTCGAACAGATCACTTCCCACCGAGTCGTAGAGCCACTTGGACGGCAGAGATTTCGGAGTCTGTCCCAGACCGTGGCGGACGTCCCGGCGCAGTGCCTCTTCGGCGGCGTCGGCGGCGAGATAGTTCGAAATCGACCAACGCGAAGAAGTCATCTTGGTCCTTTCAGCGGTGTGAGCTGCAGGTGCGCGCCGGCTATCTGTACCAAGTGCTGATCCGGAATCTCCTGCCAGCCAGGATCATCATCGTAGGGTTCGCTGGCCAGCACGACACCGTCGTCTCGGCGCAGTACCGACAGGGTGTCACCCCATGTGGTAGCTACTAGGCGGGAACCGTCGGCGGCCAAAATGTTAAGTCGGGCTTCAGGATCATCGGCTGCCATCTCGACGATGGTGTCTGCCAGCACATCCACACCACGTCGAAAGATCAGTGCGGCCAGCAGGGCGCTGTCGTTGGTCGACTCCGCGCGCGCGGAGGCCGGCAGCACCGCCCGGTCGACGATTCCGTTGTGTGACAGCAGCCATGTCCCATCGGTGAACGGCGCCGAAGCCGACGGCTCAATCGCCATACCCACGCTGGCCGAGCGCACCGCAGCCACCAGACATCGACTGATCAGAGCGGGCGCCACCGAGGCAAACGACGCGTCACCCCATAACGGCGAGGCGCTGCGCCACCGCCGCGGCCCCGCATGATCTGGACCGCCGTCCGAGAAGAAGCCGACGCCCCAACCATCCGCGTTCATCAGGCCGTGCTTCTGCCGGCGTGGCGCATAGGACTGGACCAGTAGCCCCGAGGGCTGATCGAGAAGCAGCGATGCCACTGACACCGGGGCACCTAGCCAGCCTAGGTGCCTACACATGCGCATCCCAGGCCAACCGCACGCCGGAGAATATCTGCCTGCGGATCGGATGGTCCCAGTTGCGGAAACTGGGACGCAGAATGCCTGGCGCGACCGCCCATGAACCACCGCGTAACACCCGGCAGTCCCCAGCATCGGGAGGATCGAGCGAGAGGTCACCGATGTCGAAGAATGGTTCGGAGTACCGGTCGTAGACCATCGGGGTGAACCCTGGCCAAGGCCGCAACGGCGAAGTCGTCCATTCCCAAACGTCGCCCAGCATCTGTTCGACCCCGTACGCTGACGCACCTGCAGGAAAGGCGCCGACCGGCGCCGGACGTAGCGCCTCACCCCCGAGGTTCGCCAGTTCAGCAGTGGGTTGCGCAGCGCCCCAAGGGTATCGACGCCGCGAACGAGTGAGCGGATCCCACGCGCAGGCCTTCTCTCACTCCGCTTCGGTGGGTAGGCGCGCACCCGACCACGCCGCGAAGGCCTCGGCCTCGAAGAACGTGACATGCTGCACGGGTTCGCCATCCGGGATGTCCTCGACATGGCCGAAGCGGGTGCGCGTGCCGTCACCGTTCCAAAACGATGGAGCCGTCAAACCCGCCCTCTGACGATGAGCCCAGCCCACCTCCGACCACCAGCGGAGCTGCTCGTAGCCGCCGTCGTCGATGAACTCCCGCCACTCACCGTTGGTCACCGGCACCCTGCCGATGCGAAAGGCGGGGATGTCGACAATGTGGGCAGGACGTTCGTTGTCCAACGAGGAGGGCTCCGCCGCGGCGTCCACCCCGAGAACGAATGGGCCAGCAGCCACCGGCACCGATGTCCCGGCCACCCCGGCTCGCCCAGCAGGCAAGGCGGCCCCACGACCGAGTAGGGGCGCACCAGATCGCATACTCAACGCCTGAAGCATCGTCTCGTCGTGTTGGTTCTCATGGCTGACCACCATCGCGAAGGTGAAGACATCGGGGTGCCCGTCCGGGAGCGCCTCCAAAGCATCGAGTGCCCTACCGCGCACGGTCGCACAGTAGGCACGGGCGTCGGCCGGGGGCAGCAATGGTAGGTCGACTCTGCTGGCCCGGGAATGCACGAACGCGTCGTAGAGCTTGTCGACCTTCGGAGCGAGCAATCCTGGCCGGTTCGGGTCGCCGCCGCGTAGGAGCCACAGCTCCTCCTGCTGGCCGATGTGGGCCAGATCCCAGACCAGTGGACTCATCAGTGGGTCGTACTGACGGCGCACCTCAGCGTCGTCAAAATCGACGAGGCTCAGCGTGCGGCTCCTTGCCGCGGTCAGTTGGCCGGCCAGCACGTCACGTGCCGTCATAGCTGCCCCTGCCCCTGCGCCGTGACCGCGCCAGCGACCCCGTGCGCGGCAGTCATGTCGGCGAAGTCATCGGCCGGACTGCGTCCCTGCTCGACCGAACCTAGGAGCAGACACATGGATTCCTCGAGCTCGGGGGGCACACGTTCGGCCACCGTCTGCACACAGCGCAGGGCAGCGCGGTGCAATCGGCGGTCCCCAAGACCAACCTGGGCGGCGCAATCCCACGCTGTGGCAACCGATTCGGTTGCCTCGGCGGCGATCTCAGCGGCTACTGGGTCGTCGAGGAGGGTGGTCAGGGTGAACACCACGGCAGGCCAGATCGAGTCCGGCACGCTGTCCAGGTAACGCACCTCCAGAAATCCGCGTGGCCGCACCGGCGGGAACAAGGTTGTGAGGTGGTAGTTCAGATCGGTGACGGTTGGTCGACGCCCACCGAGCAATACCCGGCCATTAGCCCAGTCCGCGAACGGCACCCACTCCGTGACAGGTGTCGGATCCGGGCAATGAACGAGCATGACAGGGGCGCGCAGCGCGTAGCGCGTCCAGTCATTGGCGGGGTCTTCGCCACTTTCACCCAGGATCGGCCCACACCGTGCCGAATCCAGTCGGCTCCACACCCGCTGACGGGTAGACCGCCAGCCAGTGAAACGGCCTTCGAGCATCGGGGAGTTCGCGGCGATCGCGACCATCGTCGGCCCCAGAGCGTGGGCCAACCGCACCCGATCGGCCCACCCCGCCCGGGGACCTGCCTCGACGTTGACCTGGATCGACGCAGTCGAAGTCATCATCGCCGCGCCCGCGGCACCGGTCTGGCTGGCGCGGAAGAACTTCTCCATCGCTTGATAGCGCACCCCCGGATTGACTCGTGCGGGCGGCCGCAACGGGTCGGCGCCAAGTAGCGCCAGCCCCAATCCGGCCTGTCCAAACGAAGCGCACAGCACCGCCCGGTCTGATCTCATCGACGAGATAGCGGTCGCCGCATCGCTCAACGGCGGACCCGACAGTTCGACCGCGCCACCGGGTTCAACGGTGACCGCACTGCCGCCCGGCAGCGGCGGAATCGCCGAGATCGCCGCAGTCAATTCGTCCCACCCTGGACGCCGAGAGGGAACGGCCAAGTCGTAGCAGTGCGCCTCGATCTCAAGACCGACCCGACCGACCGGACCGTCCGTCAAACAGCCGTCAACAAGGTGCTGCGCGGCAACCTTGGCGCCGGCCAGGGCAGCGGAGCCGGTGCTGGCACCGTCGCATGCCATGGTGCGGGACATTTCAAGCCGCCTCCTGGTCTTAAGCGATCGCTGTTTCGGTACCTATCTTCCAGAACACACCGTCGATGTCGCACGATTAGCCGGTGACACGTGGATAACGTACAACCGAATTCGTCGGACGTTGCGGAGTCGCGCTACTGGCCGAGGGTGTTCTGCATGGCTCCGGCGAGGACGTTGACCGCCGGACCGCCGTTACCCGACTGACAAACCTTGGCTTGCAGCAAGACATTCTCCCTTTTCCGGGTGGTGACAAAACAACGGCGGTCGGTGCCGGCCTCCTGCTTGACCCAGTCAGCCTCCATCGCGCTCGTCGGGCCACTAGTAAACGTCCACACCTGGGTCGTGAAGTTGTCCAGATGCATGGCCGTAGTCTGCCCGTTGCAGCCTACGGTGCGACCGACAACCCGGTGAAATGCTCGGTCGGCGGCCTCCACGGTGGCGAACACGCCAACCGCCTGTTTTACCAAGTGCGTCATGTCGGTGGCCGATTCTTGGGCAACCGCGCCGTTGAACGACGCCAGGTCGAGGTCGTTGTACACGTCGGGCAACCCAATGTCAGCCCAGTTATTGCACGCCGGGTTATCGACGTAGAACGACTGAAACGGGTGTGCGTAAGTCCACCCGAACCCCAGGCGCGCACCAACGATGTTGCTGACCGAGCCCTTCGGAAACACGGCGTAATTCACCACCCCGGGATCGGACGGCCACGCTGATGCAGGGGCAGCCAGTGTCAGCGCTAGCCCCACGAATATTGCGAGACTGCCCTCGAGGGCCTTCATGTCACACCTTGGCTGCGAGTTTGACATCGATGTTGCCCCGCGTTGCCTTGGAATACGGGCAGACACCATGTGCCTTCGACATCAGATCCTCGGCGACACCCTGCTCAAGGCCGGGCAGGTAGCCGATCAACTCGGCCGTCAACCCGAACCCGCCCTCGGAGTCCTTCCCGAAACCTATCTTGGCGGTGACGCCGCTGGCATCGTCGAGGGCAACTTTCTCGCTGCTGGCGACCAACCGCAATGCACCCAGGAAACACGCAGCGTATCCGGCTGAGAACAGCAGTTCGGGGTTCACACCTTCCCCGTTGCCACCCATCTCTTTCGGGTACCGGGTGTCCAGGTCGATCTTGCCGTCGGTGGATTTCACGTGGCCGTCGCGGCCTCCATCGGTGGCGGTGGACTCTGCTGTGTATACGACGTCGATGCTCATGAGTTCGATCATGCCAGCCGAGATATCCGGGCAGGTCAGTCTGCGCGGCTACCACGGTCAAAGCCCTCGACGTCGGACTGCCCTGCACGGACACCCCCATCGCACTGGGTCGGCATGCCAATACCCGAAGGGGCCCTCGTAGCGCAGCCACAATCGGGGTGGTCTATCTCCTCGTCGATGAGCACCGAGTCACCACCGCCATCAACATCGCAGGTGATTGGGCCGAATTCACCGGCGAAGCAAGGACAACAGTCGTGAGCGCAGCCAATTCCGCGCACCCACACCGGCTCTTGGAACAGCACTCACCGCGGGAACGAGGCGTTGCCAAAACAGTGCGAGCGCTACGGGATTGAGTGCGACCGCCAGCCCAGTCCAGGCCACTGGGGAGGCCCAAACGCCGCGGGAGTCGACGGACTCAGCCACAGCGCTCCGCACAACTTGGTCACTGGGTGTTTGGTGATGATCAGAGTGATCGTGTGCTGAATGGTCATGTGTGGCTTCGGTCTCACCGGCATGGTCGTGTCCAGAGTGGTCATGTCCTGCACCGCCCATCGCAGCAGCATGGTCATGCCCTCCACCGCCCACCGCAGCCGCATGGCCTTCGTGACCGGCCGCACCCGCGCTGCCATGGTCATGCCCACCCAGTCCTTCAGCGCCATGGTCGTTTCCGTCGTGGCCGGACGCGTCACCACCGTGGTCATGGCCGCTGTGGTCGTGACCGGCTCCGCTGCCGCAGTCTCCGCCACCGTGGTCGTGCCCGCCGCCGTCACCACCGCCGTCATGCCCGCCGTGGCCGCCGTCATGGCCACCACCGCCGCCACCGTGGTCGGGTTGACTAGCGCCATGCAGCGGCAACTGCCAATGGGTATTGGCCAACTGCATTGGCATACGAACGGAAGAAGCTTCAGTCGAGGGATCCGAAGTTGATTGGCTGTCGCCCTCCACGCTCAGAGCGCCGGCGGCGCAGGCTCCGGCCACGATCGCCGCGTAGGTAAGCGCCATCCACGTCCGCCGAGATTTCCTCCTGGACGCTGAGGAGCCGACGGGCTGACTCGTCTTACTGGGGGTAGACATTGGTTCCTAACTAATAAGGCTCCTGACGGTTTGCGGCGTCTATTCAGGCCTTGACAATCGGATGCCACTGGGGCCGTGGCCGTTTCGCGGGCAACGCATACTGGGCCCGATGAACGGCCGCACGGCAGATTTACAGCGCGTGACCCAGCGAGCGTGCGGGAAGATCGCGAGACCAGCCAGTTGGGATCTGTCGACGCGGGCGGGTCCAGATCGCGTGGACCGCACCCAGCTCAGATATTGAGCATCAACAGGCGCAGTGGATTAGGCGAACGCCAACGCTGGCGGCGCGCGGCTGCCAACCGAGCGGGGAATAATATTCTGCAGCGAGAAAACTCTGTTAGACCGAAGAACAGCCGTGGCTGCCGTGCGGGAC
>DAOUYK010000277.1 GCA_030666145.1 Mycolicibacterium sp.
CACCCCGCTACGCAACGTCATCTCCTTCCAGATCCCTTCGGTTACCTCCGAGATCGAGACCGGGCCGGGTATCCACGATTTCAATGACCTCATCGGCGCTGCGACTGATTCCGAACCTGATGTCGACATCCAGCCATCCGACATCCTCATGCTCCAATACACCGGCGGCACCACTGGACTTTCGAAGGGCTGTGTGCTGACCAACGAGAACCTCGTGTCGATCGCATACCAGGAGAACTATTGGATGGCCCCCCTGATCGGCAAGGACGAGCCACTGCGCTGCCTGGCCGCCGTACCGATCTACCACATCTAC
The DNA here is from genome assembly GCA_030666145.1 of Mycolicibacterium sp. Taxonomy (GTDB): domain Bacteria; phylum Actinomycetota; class Actinomycetes; order Mycobacteriales; family Mycobacteriaceae; genus Mycobacterium. The sequence goes on from DAOUYK010000277.1 coordinate 314, forward strand.
GGCTTCAACATGAATGTCAACGCCAACCACGTGAGCGGGGGGACCATCATCCTGGTGCCCCAGCCCAGCACCGACAACGTCCTGGCAGCCATCAATCAGCATGAGCCCAACGTCTTCCCGGCCGTGCCCACGATGATCATCGGCCTCAACCAACACCCCGACATCAGCACCTCCAAGATCGGCTCGGTCAAGGCGGTCGTCTCAGGGTCCGCGCCGCTGCCCGTCGAGGCGATGCACACGTTTGAGAACCTCTCGGGTGCGGTGATCACCGAGGGGTTCGGTATGTCGGAGACCTCCAACATCGTCACTGCCAACCCGCTCTTCACGGTTCGAAAACCAGGCAGCGTGGGTATTCCTTTTCCGGACAACGACGTTCGCATCGTCGATCTCGAGACGGGTGAGAAAGAGATGCCGCTGGGCGAGCCCGGTGAAATACTCGCCAAGGGGCCGACCATCATGCGGGAATACTGGAACAAACCCGCCGAGACGGAAAAGACCTTCAGGGACGGCTGGCTGCTCACCGGCGACATCGGCTACCTGGACGAAGACGGCCACGTCTTTATCGTCGACCGTCTGAAGGACATGGTGCTCTCCAGCGGGTTCAACGTCTACCCACGGGAGATCGACGAGCTGATGTACAGCCACCCAAAGGTTTTGCAGGCCTGCTCCTTCGGCATCCCCGACCCCAAGCGGGGGGAGAGCTTGAAACTGGCTCTGGTGCTCAAGCCCGGCGAGGAGATGACGGGGGAGGAGGCGCACGAGTTCTGCAAGGCGAATCTCTCGGGCTACAAGGTGCCCACACAGGTTGCGTTCCTCAGCGAGCTGCCGGTGACCTCGGTGGGCAAGCCGGATCGCAAGAGGCTGCGGCAGCTGGAACTCGAGGGCCTGCTGACTTAGGCGGGCTCGTCAGAGTCGAAGGCTGACCGCACCGCACACAGAGCAAGCTAGCCTGCTGCCACGTCGGCGTAGCTGTCGGCCAACGCCCTCAACTGGGCGGCGCCGTTGCCGCGGAATGACGCGCCATGCATCACCGCGAGCGTCGTGGGCTCGAGGTCCGCGAGCTGATGGATTGTCGGGCCTAGCAACGTAGTCAGACCTGTTCCTTGAAAGATTTGTTCGGCCGCGATGGCAGCCTCGACGAGGCCAGACTCGGTGACGGCTTTCGTTGGATTGCCGAGGGTCGTCAATTGCCGAGGGTCGTCAATAGGGCGCCGGCCAGCAGCGTCGACGTGGTCTCATCGAACCACAGGCCCGGTGTTCGATTACGGGCGAAACCTGGCTGAGTGGTCACACGCCGACGGTGGATACCACGAGGCTGTTGCCCATGCCGAGGGAAACGATCTTGAGCTGCGGTTGACGACCGACCTCAACGTGGGATTCGAGGGTTCAGCCGCTACCGCTCGGACCTTGCTCAAAGAGGGAGACCGTCGCTTTGTCGCGCTGTCCTGGAGCGACCACACCCGCCCCGAACATTCGACGAGGCGTCGGTCGGCTTGCGATGGACCTGTCGTCACTGGCAGCACTGGCTGGATCGCGGCACGTTTCCAGACCATCACTGGCGCGGCCATCTGCCGCGAAGTGCGCTGACGCTCAAGGGCCTGTCGCATGCTCCGACGGGCGCCATTGTGGCCGCTGCGACCACGTCGTTGCCCGAAACCCCTGGTGGTGAACGCAACTGGGACTACCGCTACACCTGGATCCGCGACACCGTCGCCACCCTGTGGGCGTTGAACACTCTGCGGCTGGACTGGGAGGCCAACGATTTCTTCAACTTCATCGCCGATATCGCCGACGCTGAAGGCGGTCGTCTACAGCTGATGTACGGCGTCGGTGGGGAGCGGGTTCTCACCGAAACGACGCTGGACCACCTTTCCGGGTACGAGGACGCTCGACCGGTGCGGGTCGGCAACGGCGCTTACAGTCAGCGCCAGCACGACGTTTGGGGTGAGATTATCTGGGCGATCGAACTGCACACCGGGGCTCACCGCGTCGAGGAGCGCCTGTGGCGCATCGTGCAGACTCAAGTCGAGAACGCGCTGGAGCATTGGCGTGAGCCAGACCAGGGTATTTGGGAGGTTCGCTCGGATGCGCAGCACTTTACGTCGTCGAAGGTCGCTTGCTGGATGGCCGCCGACGCGGGCGCGCGGATCGCTGATCGATGCGGTGAAGGCGCGTTGGCCGCGCGCTGGCGCGTCGCCGCCGAGGAGATCCGCCAGGACGTCCTCGACAACGCGGTCGACGAGCGTGGCGTGTTCACTCAGCACTACGCCACGAAAGCTCTTGACGCTTCCGTGCTACGCATCCCACTGGTGGGTTTCCTGCCCGGCAGCGACGAGCGGGTGCACAACACCGTGCACGTAATTTGCGACGAGCTGACCGAGGAAGAGATGGTGCTGCGCTATCGAGCCGAAAGCACCGAGGACGGTCTGCGCGGCGAGGAAGGCACTTTCACCATCTGCTCATTCTCGCTGGTGTGGGCCCGCAACGGCGTAAAGATGATCCCCGTCCCCTAGCGAAAGCAGCACCACCCTGAGGACGCGGCTCTATCGGTGGTAGCCGCGATCGTGGTCGACAATCATCGACCGGTAATCATCAGACCGCTCAACCTATTCCAGCCGCGATGGAGCTCGTCAACACTAGGGAAGTAGCCGGTTTGAGTGTGACATCTCGTCGATCTGGAACGCCGGCATCGTGGCACAGCGGTAACATGCCGCGGGCTCTGCCGGCATTGTTGTTGCAGCCCAAACACTACGAACGTACGACCGGCTCGATATCGTGGGGGTCATGCCGGAGTTGAGGAGTGAGTCATGAGAACCTTCAGCGGCCTAGACGAGTTCGTGGCAGCACGGGGCAGCAAGCTCGGCCCCACCGATTGGCTGGAGATCAACCAGGACCGGGTTGATCAATTCGCCGCGGCGACTGGCGATCACCAGTGGATTCACATCGATCCGGAACGGGCGGCCACCGGTCCGTTTGGCGGGACGATCGCGCACGGCCTACTCACACTCTCGCTGCTACCACAGTTCATGCAGAAGCTGTACCGAGTGGACAACATCGCGATGGCAATCAACTACGGCTACAACAAGGTCCGTTTCATCACACCCGTGCGGGTGGGCGCCAAGCTCAGGGCGAGCGCGGAGATCTCCGACATCGCGCAGCTCCCTGATGCCGTTCAGGCAACGGTGACAGCGACAGTTGAGATCGAGGGCTCACAGAAGCCCGCCGCTGTCGCCGAGTCCATCGTGCGCATGATGGGGAACATACCGCGCTGATCGTCGACGATGGACACGACGTTGACCGGCCAGCTACCGGTAATCACCACACCGAAAACATGACCGTGGCTCAGGCCTCGTGATCGCCGCTGTGCTCATCCCACAAGACTTTGCCGCCATGCCGGACTGTTTTAATGCGCACACATCCGTCGTGGTAGAAGTGCCGGATCTCACGGCAGCCGCATGAGTACTTGCGGTCGTCGTATAGGAGGCCTTGGTCGTCATCTTCGACATGGTGATCGCCGTCTGCAGCGTGTCCGCAGGGCGCTTTTCGCTTTGTGAAAGGCGTCGTGGCTACAACCATCGGGTCTGCCTCCTTAAATATTGGAAGTTCGCGGGAGCGCTTCTCGGCTTCCACGCTCAGGGTGCTGGGTAAACCTGAGCGCGAC
>DAOUYK010000012.1 GCA_030666145.1 Mycolicibacterium sp.
TGATGACCCCAACCAATGCTTTGATTGCAAGTGGGACCTGGAGGACCATCGTTTCCTGTATCTCCAAGCGACCGAGCTGATCGGCCCACCTGTCATTGACATATCAGACGCCTTGGATGACGTCGCCGAGCCGGTCATGACCGATCAGACACACACGAACGAACGCGGGGCCGAAGCCGTCGCCGCGAAGATCTATTCGCATATCAAGCCCATGATCCTTGACGCATATCGGGGTCGAGGCGTGTGAACATCCTTGGAATTAGTGCGTACTATCACGACTCGGCCGCCGCACTCGTGTCTGACGGGCGTGTTGTGGCTGCGGCACAAGAGGAGCGATTCACGCGCCGCAGGCACGACGCCACGTTCCCGGCCCACGCGATCGCCTACTGCCTCCACGCGGTGTGGCATTGGTGGTGTCAGCCGGGCATGACACGATCGTGCGGTGAGTCAAGAGGTGACCGGCCTGCACCTGGTCCTGGGCGATGAAGACGTGCTGGTCGAGCGGGCTGTCGCAGAAGTTCTGCGGGATGCGCGAGTGTCGGCTGGCAACGGCACTACCCCTGCGAACGTTCCTGTCGACCGGCTCAGGGCGGGTGAGGTGAATACCGGCGAGCTTGCCGAACTGCTCAGCCCGTCGCTGTTCGCGGACGAGCGGGTGGTCGTGCTCGAGTCAGCTGGGGAAGCCGGCAAGGACGCGGTGGCGCTCATCGAGACTGCCGCCGCGGACCTTCCGGAGGGCACTATGCTGGTGGTATTGCATTCCGGGGGTGGTCGTGCCAAGGCGTTGGCCGATCGGCTCAAGAAGCAGGGAGCCCAGGTGCATCCATGTGCGCGTGTCACCAAGGCCTCGGAGCGGGCGGACTTTGTCCGCCGGGAATTTCGTGCGCTGCGGGTGAAGGTCGACGACCATACGGTGACCGCTGTTCTCGACGCGGTCGGCTCCGACCTTCGAGAGCTGGCTTCGGCCTGCTCGCAGCTCGTCGCGGACACTGGCGGGGAAATCGATGCGGCGGCTGTGCGCCGCTATCACTCCGGTAAGGCTGAGGTGAGGGGTTTCGAGATCGCCGACAAAGCGGTTGTAGGCGATGTGGCAGGTGCTGCCGAGGCTCTGCGTTGGGCGATGACAGGTGGCGAACCCCACGTGGTTCTGGCTGATGCCCTGGCCGAGGCTGTGCATACGATCGCGCGGGTGGGGCCGATGTCCGGAGATCCCTATCGGCTAGCCAGTGAGCTGGGCATGCCGCCGTGGCGGGTGCAGAAAGCTCAGAAGCAGGCGCGCCGATGGTCGCGCGATTCGGTGGCCGAAGCGATGGCGTTGGTGGCCACCTTGAATGCCGATGTCAAGGGTGCGGCAGCGGACGCCGATTACGCGCTGGAGACCGCGGTCCGCAAGGTTGCGGAGCTGGTCAAAGACTGAGCAGATTGAGCGAGCCCGGCAGAGTCGATCTTGTTGGTCAGATCTTGTTGAATGCCTGTGCGAGCGCGGACTTGCGGTTGGCGGCCTGATTCTTGTGGATGACTCCCTTGGTGGCTGCCTTGTCCAGCTTGCGGTTGGTCGAGACCAGCAGCTCGCCGGCCTTCTCCTTGTCACCGGCCTCGATGGCGGCACGGAATCCACGGACCGCCGTATGAAGCGACGACTTCACCGACTTGTTGCGCACTCTGCGGCGCTCGTTGGTGAGGATTCGCTTCTGCTGCGACTTGATGTTGGCCACGCGGTATTCCTTCGTAAATTTTCGACGGGGGTGCTTGAGTCTGTGGGCGCCCGATGTGGGCAGCGCCTGTTCAGGCTACCAGCGAGCCCATTAATGTCCCAAAGCGAGACCCACTGGCCTGCCGAAACGGTGGAAATGTTGCAGCATGGCACTGTGCGTCTGCGCAATGCAGGCGCGCTGGACCTCACAACACCACAACACGATCCCGTTGGCGCGAGGAGCAGGAGCGATTTTGGCAACTGAGACCGTACGTACCTCACGCAGAAAAGCCGCGACTGCAACGCGGCACGATGACGTTTTCGGTGGTTACAACGTCCTCGGGCCGTATGCCAGAGCGTTCGACGAGATGTTCGACAAGCGGGGCAATGTGCGGGGCCCGTACAAGGGCATCCACACTGAACTTGCCCCCTCCGACGTCTCCGAGCTCGAAGCGCGCGCGGACGCCCTCGGTCGGGCTTTCATCGACCAGGGCATCACGTTTTCGCTCTCGGGTCAGGAGCGGCCTTTCCCGCTTGATCTCGTGCCGCGGGTGATTTCGGCGGCGGAGTGGACCCGTCTGGAGCGGGGGATTCGCCAGCGAGTGAAGGCGTTGGAGATGTATTTGCACGACATCTACGGCGAGCAGGAGATTCTGCGCGACGGCGTCATCCCGCGCCGGCTGGTCACGTCCTGCGAGCATTTCCACCGCGAGGCGGTCGGGATCGTCCCACCCAACGGGGTACGTATCCATGTCGCTGGCATAGATCTGGTTCGTGACGGGCGGGGAAGTTTCCGGGTTCTCGAGGACAACCTCCGTTCGCCTTCGGGTGTCTCCTACGTCATGGAGAACCGTCGCACGATGGCCCGGGTGTTTCCGAACCTGTTCGCGACGCATCGGGTGCGCGCGGTGGGCGATTATGGTTCTCATCTGCTGCGCGCACTGCGCAACGCCGCGGCCAACAACGTCGCCGACCCTGTGGTCGTCGTATTGACCCCGGGGGTGTACAACTCGGCGTATTTCGAACATTCACTGCTGGCCCGGCAGATGGGCGTGGAACTCGTCGAGGGCCGTGACCTGTTCTGCCGGGACAACACCGTGTACATGCGTACGACCGAGGGCGAACGACAGGTGGACGTCATCTACCGGCGGATCGACGACGACTTCCTCGATCCGATGCAGTTCAAGCCTGACTCGGTGCTCGGGGTCGCGGGCATCCTCAATGCCGCCCGAGCCGGCAACGTGGTGATTTCCAGTGCCGTGGGCAACGGTGTAGGCGACGACAAGCTCGTCTATACCTATGTGCCGACAATCATCGAGTACTACCTCGGCGAAAAGCCCCTGCTGGCCAACGTCGACACATTCCGATGTTGGCTGGATGATGAACGCGAGGAGGTGTTGGACCGGGTTGAGGAGTTGGTCATCAAGCCGGTCGAGGGCTCGGGCGGTTACGGCATCGTCTTCGGACCCGATGCGTCTGTGAAGGAATTGGCAACGATCACCAAGAAGATCAACTCCGACCCGCGCGGCTGGATCGCCCAACCGGTCGTGCAGTTGTCGACCGTGCCGACTCAGGTGGGCGACGAACTGTCGCCGCGCCACGTCGACCTCCGCCCTTTCGCGGTCAACGACGGCGACGAGGTGTGGGTGCTGCCTGGCGGGCTCACCCGAGTGGCGCTGCCGGAGGGCTCGTTCGTGGTGAACTCCAGTCAGGGTGGCGGATCGAAGGACACTTGGGTGCTGGCCTCGCGCGCCTCGGGGGCTGACCGCGAACTGGCCGCTGCCGAGGTTGTCCGTGAGTTTCCCAAAACGGCCAAGGGTGCCAGGGCTGACAAGAAGAGCGACGGAAGTTCATCTCGCCAGCGGACTCAGCAGAACCAACAGACTCAGCAACAGCAGCAGCAGGCGGTGATGGACTAATGCTGGCACGCAACGCCGAATCGCTCTACTGGATCGGTCGCTACGTTGAGCGGGCCGACGACACGGCCCGCATCCTCGACGTCACCGTCCACCAACTCCTTGAGGATTCCAGCGTCGACCCCGACCATACTTCGCGAACGCTACTGCGGGTGCTCGGCATTGAACCGCCGAAGTCGACCCTGGACATGTGGTCGCTGACAGACCTGGTGGCGTTCAGCCGGGATACCGACACCGACGGTGGGTGTTCGATCGTGGAAGCGATCTCGGCCGCGCGGGAGAACGCGCGTGGCGCACGCGAAGTCACCTCGGCTGAGATGTGGGAGTGTCTCAACACCACCTACAACGCGTTGCCGGAGCGAGAGCGGGCTGCCAAACGCCTTGGTCCGCACGAGTTTTTGTCCTACGTGGAGGGGCGCGCGGCGATGTTTGCCGGTTTGGCCGACTCCACCCTGTCTCGTGACGACGGATACCGGTTCATGGTGCTGGGCCGGGCAATCGAGCGGGTCGACATGATGGTGCGACTGCTGCTGTCCCGCGTTGGCGACAGCGCATCCTCGCCGGCGTGGGTGACGGTGCTGCGCTCGGCAGGCGCGCATGACACCTACCTACGCACTTATCGGGGCGTTCTGGACGCAGCGCGTGTCGTGGAGTTCATGGTGTTAGACCGGCTCTTTCCGCGCTCAGTGATGTATTCGTTGCAGCTTGCCGAGCACAGCATCGAGGAACTGCACAAACGGCGGGTCAGCCGGGTAGGTGCCACCGCGGAGGTGCAGCGCCTGCTCGGTCGTACGCGCAGCGAATTGGACTTCTTACCGCAAGGAGTGCTGCTTGAGTCACTGGAGCAACGCCTCGCTGCTATTCAGGCAATGTGCGCCGATGTCGGAGAAGCGTTGGCACAGCAGTACTTTCACCATGCACCGTGGGTGGCGTGGACAGATGCTGGTCGCGATGGCGCGCTGGTGATCGAAGAGAGCGAGGTCTGAGTCGGTGAGCCGCTCCCGCAGCAATGAGCACCCGGGTGAAGAGCATGCATCGCAGAGGAGAACCTGATGTGGCGGATGCGGGTCGTCCACGACACGGGCTATGCGTACAAGTCGCCCGTTACGGCGTCGTTCAACGAGGCGAGGCTCACCCCGCGATCAGACTCGCGGCAGAACGTCATCCTCAACCGCGTGGAGACCGCGCCGGCCACCAGGTCGTACCGTTACGTCGACTACTGGGGCACCGCGGTGACTTCGTTCGACCTGCATGCACCGCACTCCGAGCTGGAGGTGACCGCATCGTCGGTGGTGGAGACCGAGCGGCCTGAACCGCGGAAGATCAACCTCAGCTGGGCGGAGCTGGCCAGTGAAGCGGTGATCGACCGATACGACGAGATGCTCGCTCCGACGCACTTTGTCCCGTCAAGCAAGCGGATCGAGCGTGTGGGACGCCGCATCGCGAAGTACCACGATCCGGCGGAGGCGGTCATCGAGGCAGCACGCTGGGCGCAGGCCGAACTGCAGTACGTCCCGGGTACTACAGGAGTGCACAGCTCGGGTGTCGACGCGTTACGCGAGGGCAGGGGAGTCTGCCAGGACTTCGCCCATCTGACGTTGATGTTGTTGCGGGGCATGGGAATTCCGGCGCGGTACGTGTCGGGGTATTTTCATCCCCAGCGTGACGCCAAGCTGGGCGACACCGTTGAGGGACAGAGCCACGCCTGGATTCAGGCGTGGACGGGAGATTGGTGGTACTTCGACCCCACCAATGACGCCGAGATCAACGAGCAATACATCAGTGTCGGTAGGGGCCGCGACTATGGGGACGTCACGCCGCTCAAGGGAATCTACTCAGGCGAGGGGTCGACCGACCTGGACGTCATCGTGGAGATCACTCGGCTGGCCTAAGAGTTGATTCACAAGTCAGCTGCGGACTGTTGATCCGTTGCTCTTGGCGTTTGGTGATTCAGGTTGTGTTGGCTGTATCAGAAAATGGCAGGTGACAGCCTTGGTTATGTTGGTAAGCAACGGCTACCGTTGGTTCTACTGCGGACGATCTGCACCGGCCCCCGCGGGACACGGTGATCGGTAGCGGCTCCGACCCAGGTGGTGCGGTCACACCCAGATCCAGTACAGCCTGGTTGGCCGTCAGCCGCTCGGCAGCGGCAGCCTTCAGTGCCGCCAGCTCGGCTTCGTCGTGGGCCGAGCCCAGGTGCTCGATCGAGCGAGACCCACGCCGCGACGACCACACGATCTGCACCGCGGTCGCCCCGGAGGCAGTCTGCACGCTGCGAACATAGGCCACCACGGCAGCCTACGGCCCCGGATTAGTGCGCAAATTTGTTCCAAAATCAACCGAAAATCCCAGATCAAAGCCTCGCAAGCACCCCCAACCGCAAACCGTGAGCCAAGTCAGGTCAGACCGTCGGCAGTCTCTCCCCAAGCACCCTCGGGGTAGACAGTGCGCCTGCCAGTCACATCGGCGCCCACAGTCACCGTGGTCGGCTGATTCACCGCCACATCGATCTGCTGCACGCTGGCGGGGATGCGGGCAGGCACGAACTCGACAGCCTTCGACAGGTCTTTGATCGCAGCGAATCGGCAACCCAGCTCGTAGAGTGCGTAGAAACGGTTTCCGTCTCTGGGTGCGCGCCAGGTGTCGATGATCTTGGCCTGTTGGCGTGGATCCTCGGGGCTGCACCACCAGTGAGATGCCGGCGCCAGCGGCTGCGATCCTGTTCTGCCAGAAGTTATTTCGGCCGTCTCGGGCTTCAGCTGTTTCAGATAGCTGTCGGCGCTGGCACGATAGAGGTCGGCCCGCGCAGTCTTATTCACGGGGTCTTCGACGAACATCCACTGCCAGCCCTGAGCATTGGAGCCAGTCGGCGCACGGATCGCGAGCTTGAGGAAGTCCAGCAGCACCTGGTGCGACACCGGCCTGTCTAGGTCGAGCCGCTTGCGCACTGAGCGTGTGGTGGTCAGGACTTCGTCGACGGACAAATTGAGGCCGGTCAATCCCGGAGACTAGCGCCGCGTGACCCCGGGCGGATGCGTTGCCGTGCAAAGTAATTCAGTCTCGGGTGATATAGGCCATGATCTCCTTCTCGTGGTCGACGTATGGCTCGCCGCTGACGTCGATAACGACGCGATCGATCGTGCCCCCTGCGAACGAGAAGGGAGGTGTGTAGTCGGCAACTGCCGACCCAGTGTTTCGCCCGACACAGAGTCCTGCTCCGCCCAGCGAAAATGTTCCCGGCTGAGTGGCGATATCGTCATCGCCCACTGCCTGGGAGTCGACATAAAGGGTCAGCTTGCCCACTGCGCTATTGGTGTCTGGCTCGCTACCGGTCTTGGCGAATTCGGCGGTGAGAACATGGGTGCCCACCGGCACCGCATCTGATGAACTGATGGTCTGGACGCGTTCACCGAGCCAGTTGTAGACATAATGCAGCCGGCCGTCCCTGATGAACAGACTGTGCCCACCGCTAGCGCCGCCGTGCGCGAAGAGCACCCCCTGTGCCTCCGGGTTTTCAATGGTCACGCCGGCGGCGATGGTGTACGAGCGCCCGCGAATGTTCACCGCGGCGGATTCCGGCACATCGGCGGTTTCGGGGTAATAGACGTAACGCGAACGTGGTTCTCCGGGCTCCGGGCGAGGCGAGGTAATGATCTCCATCGCCGTGCGATCGTCGAGTGGCAGCCCCTTGTACACCCCCGCGTAGTAGAACCAAAGACCCTTGAGTTGCTCAAGAAAGTCGGGCTTTTCCTCAGCCAAGTTGCGGAGCTGTGTGCGGTCGGTACGCAGGTCGTAGAGCTCCCACACGTCTTTTTCGAAATTGCTCCATCCCGACATTGGCGGATGAAGCGCCGTAGCCAGCCAGCCTTCGTTGTACAGCGCGCGCATGCCCAGCATGGAGTAGAACTGGGTCGTCCGGCCGGGGGCCTGCGGTTCGGCGAGCGAGGGCGCGAAGCTCTGCCCTTCGATCTGGCTCTGAGTCCAGCCGTTGAGAACCTCGGGAGGCGTGACGCCAAGGAGCTCATACAAAGTCGGAACGATATCCACGGCATGTACATATTGGTCCCGGAACTCGCCACGCGTCTTGATACCGGCCGGCCACGAAACGATCAGTGGATCGGCCAACCCGCCCTCATAGCCCGCGAAGCGCTTCCAGTACGGGAACGGAGTGTCGAACGCCCAGGCCCAGCCGGAGGGGTAATGGTTGTAGGCGCTGGGCCCGCCCAGGTCGTCGATCCGGGGCAGATTCGCCTCGACGGTGTCGGGGACGTTGTTCATCATCTTGCTCTCGTTGAACGAGCCGTTGGGACCGCCTTCGGCGCTGGCTCCGTTGTCGGAGACGACCACGATGATGGTGTTGTCGAGCTGACCCGATTCCTGCAGGTAGTCGATCAGCCTGCCGATCTGGTCGTCGGTGTAGGACACGAACCCGGCGTAGACCTCGGCCATCCTGACGAACAACCGCCGCTCGTCTTCGTTGAGGGAGTCCCAGGGCCGCACGAAATCCATCCCTGGCCACGGCTGACCCGCCGGGCCGACGATATCCGGCTCGCCGTGCGGGTTGATTGGCGATAACTCCACATCATCGGGCAGCAGTCCGATCCGTTTCTGGTTGGCCAATATCGTGGTACGGATCGCCTCGTAGCCCTCGTCGAACCGTCCGCGATAGCGGTCCGCCCACTCCTTGAACACGTGGTGGGGCGCATGGCTACAGCCCGGACAGAAGTACATGAACCACGGCTTCTGCGGTGCAACAGCCTTCGCGTCACGGACAAATCGGATCGCCTTGTCCGCCAGATCGGCCGAGAGATGATAGCCCTCATCCGGGGTCGCTGGTGGGTCCACGGAGTGGTTGTCATAGACCAGCTCGGGATACCACTGGCTGGTCTCACCGCCGAGGAAACCGTAGAAACGCTCAAAGCCCCGGCCCAGCGGCCAACGGCCCTTCCAAGACGAAGCGTCGCTTTCGTCGCTGGGCGTGAGATGCCACTTGCCCACAGCGTAGGTGTTCCAGCCTTTGGCATTGAGCGCCTCTGCGATCGTGCCGTTCTCGAAGGGAATCCGGGCGGAGAAACCCGGGAAACCCGCTGAGGTCTCGCTGATGCAGGCCATGTTGTTAGACGTCGCGTTGCGCCCGTTGAGCAGGCTCGATCGCGTCGGCGAGCACAACGCAGTGGTGTGGAAGTTGGAGTACCGCACGCCGCTGTCGGCGATCCGTTGCATGGTGGGCGTCTCGATGGGGCCGCCGAACGGTTCCATCGCGCCGAAGCCGACGTCGTCCCAGACGATCATCAGGACATTCGGCGCCCCGGCCGGCGCGGTGGGCTGAAGAAACGGTTCCCAGTCTGGTTTGGAGTCCCTGATATCAGTCGCGACGTGGCCAGCCCATTCCTTTGCCAATTCACTCACCGTCCTGTTTCGGAAAATTGCCGACCCAAAGCCTATGGCCGGCGGTGAAGACCGATATCAGGATTCATGAAATTTATAGTGTTTTCATCGCGCCGTTGACTAATCAGAAGTCACGGGATCGTGAGCCGGTCGCCAAGTCGATGCCCGCCAACCGATCGGCCACCACGGTCACCGCGCCCGTGGCGTTCTGCAGCCCGCCGCGGTCGGCGGCAATCAGAATCTGGGCCCTCACCGCCGCCCATTCGAGCTCCTCTAGTTCACCGTTTACCGCCATCAGCGCGCCTCGCAATCCAGTCGGTGCCCAGAGGTTTCAGGTGTCAGCCCGCATGACCCGCAGACGTTATTGGGCCCGCCCCGGTACGTCGCTTCCGGAGCTGCCAGCGGGAGCCTCACTGGGGCCACTGCACGGGGCTGCACGGGAGGGCTATCGTGCAGTCGCTCGTGCAGACGATTCATTTTGGTCTTCGTGCAGTCGCTCGTGCAGCGGATTGCTGTCATACGAGGTCGAATTTCGGACACCGTTATCGGCTGTCAGATCACCCAGTTGAACCAGCTCGTCGAGCAGTGCGGGGACGTGTTCGCGGGGTATGTTCAGCTCTGCGATCTTGACCGCCGCCAGCACTTGGCGCACCGGGTCCATGCTCCCGCCGGGCGCGTTCTGAATGACCTTCAGGACGGCCGCGCGGTCGGCTGCTCCTCTGTCGCCGCGGCTAACTTTTTCACCGCCAGCAAACGCGCCTTGGTCCTCTTCGCGCGGTCCGTAGAACTCGACGCGGGGGTTCCCGTGCCTGGAAGCGTCGACGACGAGCGTCCCCATGTAGGCGGCGCCGTCGGCCTTGTCTGTCGTCGTCTCCTTCTCCCGCAGTCAGCCGGGCCGGTCTTTGGTGACGTAGACAACTGACTGCGCCGTCGATGCCGCGAGCCAATGGCTTCGTCCGAATGACGAGGATCCGCGACCCTGACAGCTCGGCCCCCTTTGTGGACGGAGTCGAACGCGTCGGGCGTGTTCTCGGTGTTCTTCGGCAGGTGGTCGCGGGACACGACGGCGGCACCGGCCCGGGCGAACGGCTTCGTGATAGCGCGGGTGAAGTTGGTGGCACCGTCGGCGGCGTTGATCTCGTTGCCTTGCACACTCATTCCGGCGTTGACGCCGTCGATGATCATCAGACTGGGCTCGGCGTCGAGGAGCAGTTGCGGTCAGGTGGTGGTCGCTAGCCGCTGCGACGGCGACGCAAAATGCAGGTGCTTGGCGATCACGTAGTCGTCTACATCGAGGGCGCGCAGCCGCTCGATCGTCGAGGCCGGGTTCGATTCCTCAAAGTGAATGTAAACAACGTTGTTGCCGCGCTGCATTTCGAGAGCCGGGCGATATTTACGGGCACTCAACCGATTCGACGGCCCGAGCCGCTATCGACGGCCTGGCTAGCGCGTTAGGGTTGTGGTTTGCGGGCCGACCGTTGCGAAAGTCTGGTTTGGGTACCGCGTTTAGGTGTGGCCCCAAATTAGTCCCCAACCGGGAACCTAAAACATGCTCTGACCTGAGTCGGGCTGACAGGATTTGAACCTGCGTCCACTTAACCCTCTGCTGGGGCGCCAGGGGGAGAAAAACCCTGAATGCGGCCGACTTTTTGCATAGCCTGGTGGGGTACGACCTGACGATGGGTGGAGAGAGCGATGCGGATATCCGACGTGTTGTGCGGCAAGGGCTCAGCGGTGGCCACAATCACTCCGGAGACTTCGGTTGCCGGGTTGTTGACTGAGTTATCCGGGCGCAACATCGGAGCTATGGTGGTGGCCTCACCCGACGGACTGCTGGGCATCGTGTCCGAGCGCGATGTGGTGCGCGGGCTGCAGTTCATCGGTGCTGAGCTGCTAAACCGTCCGGTGTCGGAGATCATGACGACAGTGGTGGCGACCTGCTCGCCGGAAGATTCGGTGGACAGCCTGAGCGCGTTGATGACGACGAACAGAGTCCGGCACGTCCCCGTCCTGGTCGAGGGCCAGCTCGCTGGAATCGTAAGTATCGGCGATGTCGTCAAGACCCGCATGGAGGAATTGGAGCACGAACAACAGCAGCTCCAGGCGTACATCACCCAGGGTTGATCGGCGCGCCCTGCGCGATCGAGGTCCGCGTGGCACAGAAGCCGGACGTCCGGGGTCTTGCGCGGGACCTGGGAAGGGCGTTCTCCGACGATCCTGTGACGAGGTGGATGCTGCCCGACGATGCGCGGCGGGCTCGGGCGCTGCCGCAGGTGTTCGAGGCTTTGACCCGACACCACTTCCTGGCCGGTGGCGCATTGGAAGTGGCAAGCAGGGACGGGGAGATCACTGTCCCCGGCGGGCGCACGATGTAGCAGATGTGGCGCTGCGCGCAGTAGCTGGAATCAGGTCCACGAATACTCGGCGCGCAGGCGGGTGGCGACGACGTCAAACACTTCACGGTTCAGGATCGCGCCTTCGCGCCTGATGCCCTCTTCGGGGACGTCGAGCACCCGGTCTAGACGCACCCAGCTGGTGCGGTCTTCGTAATCCCAGCCGCCTCGGCCGATGCTGATCCAGTTTGGATCGTCGGTGTGGTGATCCTGGCTGGAAAGCATCAATCCGAGCAGCACGCTTCGGTCACGGCCGACAACCAACACTGGCCGGTCCTTGCCCCGGCTGGGGTCATCCTCGTAGACCACCCAGGTCCACACGACCTCGCCGGGGCCTGCACGCCCGTCCAGATCGGGCGCGTAGGTGAGCCGGCGGGCGCGATGTGTCGTCGGTGAGAATGTGTTCGACACCGGGCGACCGGCGGTCAGTGCAGGCGTGGGGTGCTCGGGTACCAAGGTGCCCAGCCCGATCCGGATGCCCTGCTGGATGCCGCGCTGGAGGGTTTCTGACCTCTGCAACTGGCGGAGAAGTTTTGGCGCCTCGTTGAATACGAGGTGTTCGGTGCTTTTGAGTAGGAGGCGCTGAAAAGTCCTCCAATTCGATGACGATGACGCCATAGCCGCCAAGCATAGGCGCATGCCCGGATGCTCGATTGTGCCGCGGGGGCTCGCGCTCGATACTCTTGACGGGCCTGCCTCGGCTGATCGGATGCCGACTCGACCCCGCTCACCAGGAGATTCCCATCAGTAGCTTCGCCGACAAGACCTTCACTGCGCCGGCGCAGATTCGGAACTTTTGCATCATTGCTCACATCGACCATGGCAAGTCGACGCTGGCCGACCGGATGCTAGGTATCACCGGCGTAGTCGCAGACCGGGATATGCGGGCCCAGTACCTGGATCGGATGGACATCGAGCGTGAGCGCGGCATAACCATCAAGGCCCAGAACGTGCGGTTGCCTTGGAGAATCAAGGCGATCACCGAGGATGCCGGCGATCAGGATTGCGTACTGCACCTGATCGACACGCCCGGCCACGTCGACTTCACCTACGAAGTGTCGCGCGCGCTCGAGGCGTGCGAGGGTGCCGTGCTGCTGGTCGACGCGGCCCAGGGTATTGAGGCGCAGACGTTGGCGAATCTGTACCTGGCGCTGGACCGCGATCTAACGATCATTCCGGTGCTCAACAAGATCGATCTGCCCGCCGCCGATCCGGACCGGTATGCCGGGGAGATCGCGCACATCATCGGCTGCGAACCCGGAGATGTGCTGCGTGTTTCAGGAAAGACGGGCGAGGGCGTCGCAGAGTTGCTCGACGCGGTGGTCCGGTTGATTCCCCCACCGGTCGGGGATGCCGGTGCACCGGCGCGGGCGATGATCTTCGACTCGGTCTATGACATCTACCGCGGCGTCGTGACCTACGTCCGCGTGGTGGACGGCAAGCTCAACCCGCGCGAAAAGATCAAGATGATGTCCACCGGCGCCACCCACGAACTACTGGAAGTCGGAATCGTCTCACCCGAGCCCAAGTCCACCGATGGCCTCGGGGTCGGCGAAGTCGGCTATCTCATCACCGGAGTGAAAGACGTCCGGCAGTCCAAAGTCGGCGACACAGTCACCTCAGCACGGCACGGGGCCGTCGAAGCGCTCACCGGCTACCGCGAACCCAAGCCGATGGTCTACTCGGGCCTCTACCCAGTCGACGGTTCGGACTACCCGAACCTGCGTGATGCGCTGGAACGGCTTCAGCTCAACGATGCCGCATTGACCTGGGAACCCGAGACGTCGGTAGCGCTCGGGTTCGGGTTCCGCTGCGGGTTCCTCGGCCTGCTGCACATGGAGATCACCCGGGAACGGCTGGAACGGGAGTTCGATCTCGACCTGATCTCGACCTCGCCCAACGTCGTCTACCGGATTGTGTTGGAGGGACGGGCCGACGGATCCGACCTGGTGGTGACGAATCCGTCCGACTGGCCCGACGGCAAAGTCGACGAAGTGTTCGAACCTGTGGTGAAGACGACGATCATCGCGCCCAGCGAGTTCATCGGCACGATCATGGAACTGTGCCAGGCCCGCCGCGGAGAATTGGGCGGAATGGACTACCTGTCGCCTGAACGCGTCGAACTGCGCTACACCATGCCCTTGGGAGAGATCATCTTCGACTTCTTCGATTCGTTGAAGTCGCGCACCCGTGGCTACGCCAGCCTGGACTACGAGGAGGCAGGCGAACAACAAGCCGACCTCGTAAAGGTCGACATCCTGTTACAGGGCGAGCCGGTGGATGCGTTCAGCGCCATCGTCCACAAGGACTCCGCTGCCGCTTACGGAAACAAAATGACCACCAAACTCAAGGAACTCATCCCCCGTCAGCAATTCGAGGTGCCGGTGCAGGCCGCCATCGGATCGAAAATCATTGCACGCGAGAACATCCGGGCTATCCGCAAGGACGTGCTGTCCAAATGCTACGGAGGTGACATCACCCGTAAGCGCAAGTTGTTGGAGAAGCAGAAGGAAGGCAAGAAGCGGATGAAGACCATCGGCAGGGTGGAGGTTCCGCAGGAGGCGTTCGTAGCAGCGCTGTCCGCTGACGCGGCTTCGGACAAAGCGAGCAAAAAGTAGCGTAGAGCAGGAAATCCGTTCCACTGTCGAGTGCGGCCGCGACGTGCTACAGATGTTACGGAAGTGACGACTTCGACAGGAGGGGCGAGGTGGCAGGCCGCATGGCGGGGAAACGTGTGGCGGGCATCACCGCCGCGGCCGGCGTGTGCGCCGTGCTCGCTGGCTGTGCCGGCGCCCCGGTCGACCAGCGACCCGTCGTCCGCATCCTCGAGGCCGCCCAACCGCTGGTGGCGATCCCGCTCGCGGAGTTCCTACCCAGTGCACCGGAGCTCTCGGCGGCGCTGGGCACCGGATCCAACGGTGTCATGGGGCAGCTTGTCGAGGGGGACGATGACATGCTGCTGCGCAGTGTCGGTGAGGCTGCTGCAACACCGGCGGACTGCGTCAGCGCGGCTTACCGACTCCAGAAGATCGTCTATGACAGTGGCCCAGTCCGGTCGGTCGCCAGCAGTTCCTGGGCGGGTGGCGGCTTCGAGGGTCCGCCGGTAACAGGTTTCTTTGGGGTAGTGCAGATGGCGAGTACCGGTGACGCGCAAGAATTCTTCGCCACCATCACAGAAAAGTGGCGACGCTGCAACGGCAAGACTGTGGCGTTGCAGCAACCCGGGCAGGGAGCCGATGAGTGGAGCAGGATCGTCGACGTCGTCATCGAAGATCAGGTGGTCTCGGCCAGTGTGCTGCACGTGACCGGCGGTACCGCTGCTGCCAGCGTCTCGCGTGCTCTCGGCCTGTCAGGAGACAGCATCGTCGACGTGGAGATCGCCGATCCCCGCCCAGCGGGTGACCGGCAACCGGCTACCGGTGTGGCTGAACTGATTCTCGACAAGATTTCTGCGCGGCGCTGACATTGCCACGACCGGCAGGCGGGAGGGACCGCGCGTGAGTGACAATGTCACGGTGGCTGGTTTGGATGGCTCGGTGAACTGCACCCGTAGGATCCCGCGCGCCAGCGCCGCAAGCTCGGTGATCGCCGCAGCGGCACTGCTTTCGGCCTGCGTCAGCACAGTGGAGGGCACGGTGAGCCGCCAGAGCCCGGATCCCAACATGGTGAATGTCCCTCCCCTCGAAGAAGCTGACCTGGACGGCGTCCTGCTGTCCATCGGTGAGCTCAATAGCATCGTCGGCTCGACTCAGATGAAGGTCACCAGCGACCTGCGCGAGATGACTGACCACTCCGCGGACGTCTCCGATCCGGACTGCCTCGGCGCGGTGTACGGAGCCGAGGAACCGGTGTATGAGGGCACGGACTGGACGGTGGTTCGCGATCAGGTGGCGCGCGAACTCGATGACGACAACGATCACTGGGTCGAGCAGACGGCGGTGCTGTATCCGGCCGCCGCGAACGCCCAGGACTTCTTCGACAGCTCCTCTGCCGCCTGGCAGGCCTGTGCCAACAACGCGGTCGAGGTGGCAGACGGTGACTACCTTTGGGATCTCGAAGACGTCGATGTCGAAGACACGATGATCGTCCAGACGGCCAGTCAGACGGGCGCCGGCGGCTGGGCCTGCCAACATGCATTATCTCTGGTCAGCAACCTGACTGTCGAGGCGTGGGCGTGCGGCTACAGCATCTCCGATGAGGCTGAACAGATCGCGAGCGCGATGATCGAGAACGCCGCCGGGAAGTAGCCCCCACGCGCTACATCGGGGCGTTGGCGGGTTGGAAGTTCCCGGAGCTGTCTGCCTCCTCCTCGGCGCGGATTACGTGCACCACGGCGTTGATCAGCGCCAGGTGGGTGAACGCCTGGGGGAAGTTGCCCAGGTGCCGTCCGGTCCTCGGTTCGATCTCCTCGGCATACAGATGCAGCGGGCTCGCGAACGACAACAACCGTTCGCAAAGATGCTTGGCTCGGGAAAACTCACCGATCTCGACCAGCGCCGAAACCATCCAGAACGAGCAGATCGTGAAGGTGCCTTCCTCACCGGACAAGCCGTCGTCGGTCTCCTCCACGCGATAGCGCAGCACCAGCCCTTCTTCAGTCAGTTCCTCGGCTATCGCCAACACTGTCGCCCGGATTCGCGGATCGTCGGGCGGCAGAAACCGGGTCAGCACCGCAAGTAGTAGCGAGGCGTCCAGCGCATCGTCGCCGTAGCGCTGGGTGAAAACTCCGCGTGAGTCGACGCCGTGTTCAAGAATGTCGGCCTTGATCTCGTCGGCGATCACCCGCCACTGCTGCGCGAACGACTTCGCGCCTTCCAATTCGGCCAACTTAGTGCCACGGTCGAGGGCCACCCAGCACATGATCTTGCTCGACGTGAAGTGCTGCGGCTCGCCGCGTACCTCCCAGATACCGCGGTCGGGATCCCTCCAGTGTTTGACGGCTTCCTCGACCTGTTCCTTCAGCACCGGCCACAGTGTCTCGGGGATCTGTTCGCGCGACTTGGTGTGCAGGTAGACCGAGTCGAGCATGGTGCCCCAGATGTCGTGCTGCTTCTGGTTATACGCGCCGTTCCCGATGCGCACCGGGCGGGCGCTGTCGTACCCCGACAGATGGGGCAGCTCCTCCTCGACCAGGCTGCGTTCCCCACCCACGCCGTACATAACCTGCAGCGGGTGCCGCTCGCCGTTGTTGGCGCCCGACACGTCGGCGATGAACGCGAAGAAGTCGTCGGCCTCGCGGTCCAGGCCAAGCGTGTAGAGGCCCCATAGCGCGAACGTGGAATCGCGCACCCACCCGTACCGGTAGTCCCAATTGCGTTCGCCTTGGGGGGTCTCGGGAAGCGACGTGGACGGGGCGGCCAGCAGTGCACCAGTCGGAGAGTAGGTCAGGCCTTTGAGGGTCAGCGCGCTGCGCTGCAGATAGGACCGCCACGGATGGTCGGGGAAGTCGCCGACGTTGATCCACTGACGCCAGCACTCGCTGGTCTTCCACATCTTTTCTGCAGCCTCTTCATAGCTCTGCGGGGCCGGATGCCCCGACCAGCTCAGCGCGACGAACACGTTGTCGCCCTCGCTCAGCCGCGTCCGTGCGCGAGCCTCGCGGCCCTCGAGCCCGATGCGTAAGTTGGTGGTGAGACGCAATGTCGGGTGCGAGTCGGGATTCTTGGTCGCGCGCGCGATCGCTTCACCGTAAGCCTGAGCGGAGTACTCCCAGGTGGCGCTGACGCGGTGATAGTCGAACGACGGCTCGCAGCTCATAACCAACTCGACGGTGCCGCTCACGCACCGCACGGTGCGAAGCAGAATGTGCTCAGCGTCCCAGTCCATCGGTGTGCGACGGTGCGTGCGGGACCGGGATTCGAGGTCGTGCCATGGCCCCATCACCAAGGCCTCCCGCACGATTACCCAGCCAGTATGGGTCTGCCAGGTGGTCTCCAGGATGAGGCTGCCCGGCAGGTACCGGCGAGCCGCGGGCACCGACACCCCGTAGGGCCCGAGCCGGAAATGTCCCGCGCCGCGATCCAGGATGGCGCCGAACACGCTGGGTGAGTCGGGCCGCGGGACACATAGCCATTCCACCGAGCCCGCCGACGAGATGAGGCATGTGTTCTCGCAGTCCGACAGGAACCCATAGTCGGCAATGGGCGGGAACGGGTTGCGCAGTGCGCTCCCGGAGTGAGCCGGCTGGGACGCCACGGCGAAGGTTGGGTGGCCATCGTGGGCTGCTCCATCGGACGCTTCGGTGTGCTGCTGAAGAACCATTGGCACATCATCGACTGCCGGGTGCCCCGTCGTCTACCGAACGCCCCGTGTTTTTCGCAGCTGACTGACGCATAGTCTTACTGAATGGGTGCCTTTCTCAATTGGTGGGACGGGGTAGAGCTGTGGTTGTCCGGCCTACCCTTTGCTGCCCAGACGTTGGCGGTGATGCCGGTGGCACTCGCGCTGGCTTACGGAATCGCAGTGCTGCTCGACGGTGCGCTGGGTAACGGGATCCGACTGCGCGAGCTGTTGCGGCGTTCCGACGAGGAACGTGCTGACGGTGGCAGCGGCGGCGGCCAGGCATGAGCGGCTTGCCGCGGTCGCGGGTAACGCTGGCACTGGTAGCGCTACTCGTTCTCGTCGTCGTGATGTGGCTATTCACCCGCTGATCTGCGTTGAAAGCCTCGACAGGTACGGGCAGCCCCTCTGTTAGGCTTCGCGCCATGCAGACGGTGTCCGGCAACGAGAGTGGCCATGTCGTGGCCCTCATTGCCGTGGGGTCGAGCGCCTTTGCAGATGTCTGTTGTTGTTGTCGCTGACTACCTGCCCGTTCGCGGTCTGGTGTCGGGGGACGGCTGGGGCGCGCCTGCCTTCACCGAGCCTTCAGGCAACCCGCCAACTTCCGGGACGGTGGCCCCGACTCCGATTTCGATACCCGGGAAGGTCATCAATGCAGAGGAACCCAACGAACGCTTCGTGGTGGCGCGCGGCGGGGGCGCTCGCAATGTCGGCGACTGTTCTCACTGCCTGCGCCGGCGGGCCCAGCGATGTGGTGGGCGGGGAGCGCGGGGCGTCCGACGCCGAGACCACTCTTACGCTCGTCGCTTTCGCAGTGCCAGAGCCCGGGTGGTCGAAGGTGGCCCGGGCTTTCGAGGCCACCGAGGAAGGAAAGGGAGTCGCAGTCACCGGCTCATACGGAGCCTCCGCCGACCAGTCGCGGGCCGTTGAATCGGGCAAGCTTGCCGACGTAGTGAATTTTTCTGTCGAGCCCGACATCACTCGGCTCGTCAAGGCTGGCGAGGTCAACGAGGACTGGAATGCGGGCGCCACCAAGGGGGTTCCGTTCGGATCGGTGGTCACGCTCGCGGTGCGCCCGGGTAACCCCAAGAACATTCGCGACTGGAAGGATTTGCTGCGGCCAGGAATCGAGGTCGTCACGCCTAGCCCGCTGAGCTCGGGTGCGGCCAAGTGGAACTTACTCGCGCCCTATTCCTGGGCCAGCAACGGCGGACAGAACGCTGCGGCGGGCATTGGCTTCGTCACCGAGCTGGTCTCCGACCACATCACATTGCGTCCCGGTTCGGGTCGCGAGGCCACCGATGTGTTCAAGCAGGGCAGCGGCGATGTTTTGCTGGCCTATGAGAGCGAGGCCCTGAACTTCGACCTCGAATACGTCAATCCGCCACAGACCTTCAAGATCGAGAACCCCGTGGCCGTGGTGAGTACCAGCCGGCAACAGGAGGAGGCGACGGACTTCGTGAATTTCCAATTCACCCCCGAGGCGCAGAAATTGTGGGCAGAGGCTAACTTCCGGCCGGTCGACCCCGGGGTGCAAGCTGACTTCGTAGATAAGTTCCCGGCGCCAAAGAGGCTGTGGACGATCGAAGACCTGGGCGGTTGGGAGCAGGTCGACTCGCAGCTCTTTGACAAGGACAACGGCAGTATCACCAAGATCTACAAGCAGGCGACTGGATGACCGCTGCGGTCGACGAGCACGGTCGTCGACCTGGGCTGATCAAGCCCAGGTATGGGAGCACGTCCCTGCGGGTCGGGGCGGCCACGATGTGGCTGTCCATCATCGTGTTACTCCCGCTTGCGGCGATCCTATGGCAATCCGCAGGGGGCGGCTGGGATGCGTTCTGGGGGGCGGTGACCTCGCCCGCGGCGCTCGCTTCGTTCCGGGTGACGCTGACGATCGCGGCCGGTGTGACCGTCGTCAACACGGTGTTCGGTCTCGTAGTCGCATGGGTCCTGACCCGCGACGAGTTCCCGGGTAAGCGGCTGGTCGACGCGGTTATCGACCTGCCATTCGCGCTCCCCACCATTGTTGCCAGCCTGGTCATGTTGGCGCTCTACGGACCGGGTAGCCCGGTGGGGATTCAGCTCCAACACACCAAATGGGGCGTTGGTATCGCGCTGCTGTTCGTCACCCTGCCCTTCGTGGTGCGTTCCGTACAGCCGGTGCTGCTCGAATTGGACCGCGAGGTGGAAGAAGCTGCGGCGTCGTTGGGTGCCAACAACTACAGCATCGCCACCAGGGTGATACTTCCGGCGCTGCTTCCCGCGCTCCTGTCGGGTGCGGGCCTCGCGTTCTCCAGAGCTATCGGTGAGTTCGGCTCCGTAGTGTTGATCGGTGGCGCCGTTCCCGGTGAGACCGAGGTGTCCTCGCAGTGGATCCGTACTCTGATCGAGAACGACGACCAAGTTGGTGCGGCGGCCATATCCATTGTGCTGCTGACGATTTCATTCATTATCCTGGTCAGCCTGCGCGCTACCGGAGCCAGGGTGGCCAAGCGGGAAGAAATGGCCGGGTGACTGCGATATGACGCTGTCTCCGTTGACCCGCCACATCGTCCGTTGGATCGCGATTGGCTACATCGTCGTCCTGGTAGTCGTGCCGGTCTGGTTGATCTTGTGGCGGACACTGTCACCCGGCGTTGGCCACTTCTTCGCCTCGATCTCTACGCCCGCGGCGATCTCTGCTCTGAACCTGTCGCTGCTGGTTGTCGCGATCGTGGTTCCACTGAACGTGCTGTTTGGCGTTCCAACCGCATTAGTCTTGGCGCGTAATAGATTCCGCGGCAAAAGTATCTTGCAGGCCGCTATCGACCTGCCGTTCGCGGTGTCGCCGGTCGTTGTCGGAGTGGCCCTGATCCTGCTGTGGGGATCGGCGGGGTTGTTCGGGTTCGTGGAGAACCACCTTGGTCTCAAGATTATCTTCGGTTTCCCCGGCATCGTGCTGGCCAGTATCTTCGTCACGGTGCCCTTTGTGATCCGCGAGGTCGAGCCGGTCTTGCACGAACTGGGCACCGATCAGGAGGAAGCGGCCGCCACACTGGGGGCACAATGGTGGCAGACGTTCTGGCGCATCACTCTGCCCTCGATCCGATGGGGGTTGACCTACGGAATCGTGTTGACGGTCGCCCGCACGCTCGGGGAGTTTGGTGCGGTGCTCATGGTGGCGGCCAACCTGCCCGGTGAATCGCAGACTTTGACGTTGCTGGTTGCCGACCGGTATAACCGCGGCGCCGAATACGGTGCCTACGCTCTGTCGACGCTGTTGATGACGGTGGCGGTCCTGGTGTTGGTCGCACAGGTGATTCTCGACGCCCGCCGTTCCCGGCCCGCAGAACCGGCTCTTGGAGAATAGGCCATTGAGGAGATATCACAGATGACCTACGCCATCACCGTAGAGGGCGCCAACAAGCGTTACGGCGACTTTGCCGCGCTTCAGGACGTCGACTTCGTCGTGCCTGGGGGATCCTTGACCGCCCTGCTGGGGCCCAGCGGGTCCGGGAAGTCGACGCTGTTGCGCACGATCGCCGGCCTCGACCAACCTGACAGCGGCACGATCACGATCAACGGCCGGGACGTCACCCGGGTGCCGCCGCAGAAACGTGGAATCGGTTTTGTGTTCCAGCACTACGCTGCGTTCAAACATCTGACGGTCCGCGAGAACGTCGCATTCGGCCTCAAGATCCGCAAGAAGCCCAAGGCAGAGATCAAGGACAAAGTCGACAATCTGTTGGAAGTGGTAGGGCTGAACGGTTTTCAAGGCCGATACCCCAACCAGCTCTCCGGCGGCCAGCGCCAGCGCATGGCGCTGGCGCGGGCGCTGGCTGTCGACCCGGAAGTGCTGTTGCTCGACGAGCCGTTCGGGGCCCTGGATGCCAAGGTCCGCGAGGATCTGCGGGCCTGGCTGCGCCGACTGCACGACGAAGTGCATGTGACGACCGTTCTGGTAACACATGACCAGTCGGAGGCTCTTGATGTCGCCGACCGGATAGCGGTGCTCAACCACGGTCGCGTCGAACAGGTCGGTTCCCCCACCGATGTCTACGACAGTCCCGCCAATGCGTTCGTGATGTCCTTCCTCGGTGCGGTGTCCTCGCTCAACGGCGCGTTGGTCCGGCCCCACGACATCCGCGTCGGCCTCAACCCCGATATGGCGGCCGCCAAAGGCGAGAGGTCAGTGCAAGCCACCGGTGTTACCAGAGCGGTGGTGGACCGAATAGTGCTGCTGGGTTTTGAGGTTCGCGTGGAACTCACCAACGCCGCCACGCTGACGCCGTTCACGGCGCAGATCACCCGCGGGGATGCTGAGGCGCTGAAGCTCAAAGAAGGCGACACTGTGTACGTGCGCGCGACCCGGGTACCGGTGGCCTGAAAACCGGTTGGACTATGCGGTGAGTCGGGTTGCCACCGTCGCCGCGTCGAACCGGTCCAGCACTGTCTCGGCCACCTGTCGATGGGCGCCGAGAGGCGCCGACATCGGGATGCGCTGTGCGCGTGCGAACGTAGCCAAGCGGTCGGTGATGCGACCGCGGGCGAGAAACCAGGGCGCGATCACAAGGCGGGTGGCTCCGCGCTCGCGCAGCAGGCCGGCGGCCTTAGCCAGGGAAGGGTCCGGGCCAGTCGCGAACGCGGTCGTGGCCATCCACCGAGTCATCAGTGTCAACTCGCGCGCCACCGTCGCGGTGGCGGCGTTGGCCTGCGGTCGGGCTGACCCGACCGCGGTCACCAGCACCCCGACGGCGGGATCTAGCCGGGACACTCCGGCTTGCTCTAGGCGCTGAAGCAGCACGTAGATCAACCGGTCGTCCTGGCCGAGCACCTCCGCCCGGCCGGCACCTGAGCCGGACTCGGCGATCATCGCGGGGATGTCGACTTGCGAGTGATAAGCATCGGCGAGAAGAAGTGGGACCACCACCGCGTGGCGATGCCGCACGGTTGCGAGCACATCTACCAGATTCGGGGAGTTGTGCTCGCAGAACGCGATCCGTGTGTCCAGACTCGGCCGCAGCCGGCGTATGCATTCGACGATTGACCACGCTGTCGACGCCGACCGCGGGTCGGCGCTACCGTGCGCGGTCAGGATCAGCGGGCGGTGGGCGGGAAGTGACAGCGGGCGGCTCGCGGGAACTGGCAACCTCACGAGGCGTGTAGCCCGCATTCAGTCTTCGTCTTGTCTGCCCAGCGACCGCTGCGTGGGTCTGCCCCCTCGGCGGGCTTGGCCGTGCAGGGCGCGCATCCGATCGATGGATAGCCTTCGAGGACAAGGGGATTGACCAGGATGCCGTTGCTGTCGATGTAGCTCTGCATGTCTTCGTCGCTCCAACCCGCCAGCGCGTTGATTTTTACTAACCCGAAAGCCCTGTCCCAGCTGATAAACGGGGCGTTGGCCCGGGTCGGTGCTTCTACCCGGCGGATGCCGGTCACCCACGCTGAGTAGCCATTCAACGCCCTGGACAGCGGTTCGACCTTGCGCATGCGGCAGCATTCGTTCGCCTGACGCTCGAACAGGTTCTTGCCATGGAGCGCATCCTGCTCTGCCACCGTATGCTCAGGGCGCACGTCTACGACGTTGACTTCGTAGACCGCCTCGACGGCGTCGCGGGTGCCGATGGTCTCGACGAAGTGGTACCCGGTGTCCAGGAACAGCACATCCACACCCGGGCGGACCTTGGCCGCGAGATCCACCAACACCGCATCCTGCATGTTCGACGCCACGACGTAGCTCGAGCCGAAGTGCTCATCGGTCCAGCGCAACAGCTCCTCGGCACTAGCGTCCTCGCCGAGTTCGGCCGCGCCGCTTTCGGCGAGAGCTTGCAGATCAGCCTCCGCACTCACTTCCGTCACCTCATCCTCTGCTCTTCGCGCGAGTGCTCATCTGCACCCGTGCTCTTCGCGCGAGCTCTCATCGAAGGTCCTCGTCTTCCGCTCGCACTGCCCACGATGCAAAACGCTCACCCTGCTCGCGTTGTTTCACGAAGTTGCGTACGACACGTTCGATGTAGTCACCGAGCTCAGTGGAGAGGACTTTGTGCTGGCGCAGTTTCCGGCCGAAGCCGCTGTCCAGGCCCAGGCTGCCGCCTAGATGAACCTGGAAACCCTCCTCGGGGCCGTCACCCTCGTCGACTATCTGGCCCTTAAACCCTATGTCGGCGACCTGGATGCGCGCGCACGAGTTTGGGCAGCCATTGATGTTGACCGTCACCGGCACGTCGAGCTGGGCGTTGAGGTCTTCCAGGCGGCGCTCCAGCTCGGGAACCAGCGATTGCGACCGTTTACGCGTCTCGGCGAAGCTCAGCTTGCAGAACTCGATGCCAGAGCAGGCCATCAGGTTGCGCCGCCACAGCGATGGGGTCGACGGCAGCCCGATCGCATCGAGCTGCTCAACGAGCTGGGCGACATTCTCGTCGGGGACGTCGAGCACGATCAGCTTCTGATAGGGCGTGAACCGGACTCGGTTGCTGCCGGCGGCCTCGGCCAGGTCGGCGACCTTGGACAGGATCGTGCCGGACATCCGCCCGGCGATGGGAGCTACGCCCACCGCGTTTCGCCCGTTGCGGAGTTTCTGCACCCCGACGTGGTCGATCGGCTTAGTAACCGGCTCCGGGGCTGGCCCGTCGATGAGTTCCCGTTTCAGGTACTCGCTCTCGAGAACTTTCCTGAATTTGTCTATGCCCCAGTCCTTAATCAGGAACTTTATCCGAGCCTTCGCCCGCAGCCTGCGGTAGCCGTAGTCGCGGAAGACACTGACCACGCCCTCCCACACATCAGGCACATCATCCAGCGGCACCCACGCGCCGACCCGCTGGCCGAGCATCGGGTTAGTGGATAATCCACCGCCCACCCATAGGTCGAACCCCGGTCCGTGCTCGGGGTGGTTGACACCGATGAAGGCGACGTCGTTGATCTCGTGCACAACGTCTTGCAGGCCTGAGATCGCGGTCTTGAACTTGCGCGGCAGGTTGGAGTATTCAGGCTTACCGATATAGCGCCTGACGATCTCGTTTACCGCTGGGGTGCCATCGAGCACTTCCTCCATCGACTCACCGGCCAGCGGCGAACCCAACACGACGCGGGGGCAGTCGCCACACGCCTCGGTGGTCTGCAAACCGACCTCGTCGAGGCGCCGCCAGATCTCCGGCATGTCTTCCACCCGGATCCAGTGGTACTGGATGTTCTGCCGGTCGGAGATATCGGCGGTATCGCGGGCGAACTCGGTCGAAATCCCGCCCAGCGTACGCAGGGCCGCCGCGGTGAGGGCGCCGCCGTCGCTGCGGACCCGCAACATGAAATAGGAGTCCTCAAGCATGTCGGTGTTCTCGTCACCGGTCCAGGTGCCGTCATAGCCCGGCTTGCGTTGGGTGTATAGGCCCCACCAGCGGAATCGGCCGCGTAGGTCGCCTTTGTCGATGCTGTCGAAGCCGTTCTTGGCGTAGATGTCCTCGATGCGGGCGCGTACGTGGAGGGGGTTGTCGTCCTTCTTGGACTGTTCGTTGGCGTTCAACGGCTCGCGGTAGCCGAGCGCCCACTGGCCTTCGCCGCGGGGACGCTTTGCAGGCTTTGCGGTGGTCATCGGGGGGTGCTCCTGGTCGGAGCCGGCGTTCAGATCGCGCGTTCTCACCGGTGGCTGTCCGGAAGCGCAGATCCCGCGGCCAGCTGAGAATGAAAGTGCGGGCAGGACTCCGAAACTACTTCGTCAAGGCAGACAGCAACAGGTGCAAACCCGCTTGAAGTCGACATGGCGGCGCACAACCAACGAAACCCTGCGGGGGAGGCCGTGGGCTGCAGTCACAGCCCCGATTCTGCCACGAATCCGTCCACCTTCCCTAACTGGGGAGAACTTGGGCTCACGATGAGCGAAAGTTCGCTCTGCGAGACTGGCCGGATGACGGTTGGCTCTGGGGTGGCGCTGCCAGAGCTGATGGCGCGCCACGGCCGCCCGTTCGGCATTTATGTCCATGTGCCCTTCTGCGCGACACGATGTGGATACTGCGACTTCAACACATACACACCGGGTGAGCTGGACGGCGGGAGCACCCCGGCAAGCTGGCTGGCTGCGCTGCGGACTGAGCTCTTCCTTGCCGCGAGCCACCTCGGCGCCGCGCCCCAGGTGCAGACCGTGTTTGTCGGCGGCGGCACGCCCTCGCTGCTGGGCGCAGCGGGGGTTGCCGCCGTGCTCGATGCGGTCCAGGACCACTTCGCGCTCGCACCTGCGGCCGAGGTCACCACCGAGGCCAATCCGGAATCAACGTCGCCTGATTTCTTCGCCAGGCTACGTACGGCCGGTTTCACCCGACTGTCGCTCGGCATGCAGTCCAGCGCCCCGCACGTGCTCGCGGTACTCGATCGTGTGCACTCGTCGGGGAGGGCCACAGAAGCCGTGCGGGAGGCCCGCGAAGAGGGCTTCGACCACGTCAGCATCGACCTCATCTATGGAACGCCGGGGGAGACCGATGACGATCTGATGCGGTCGGCAGATTCTGCTCTTGATGCCGGGGTCGACCATCTCTCGGCGTACGGGCTGATCGTTGAGGCCGGCACGGCCCTCGCGCGGCGTGTGCGGCGCGGTGAGCTGCCCGCCCCCGACGACGACGTGCTGGCCCGACGGTACGAACTGCTCGACCGCCGCCTCGCCGGCGCCGGCTTCGACTGGTATGAGGTGTCGAACTGGGCTCGTCCGGGCGGGCAGTGCCGGCACAACATCGGTTATTGGGACGGTGGGCAATGGTGGGGCGCCGGCCCCGGTGCGCACAGTTACCTCGGCTCCACCAGGTGGTGGAATGTCAAGCACCCCAACGCCTACGCCGATTCGCTCGCCGGCGGTTCGCTACCCGTCGCCGAATACGAACAACTCGACGCCCGAACTTCGCACACCGAGGACGTGATGCTGGGGGTGCGGCTGCGCTCCGGGCTGCCGTTGGATGTGTTGTCGGACGCCGAGCGCGATCGCGCTCGGCGCGTGGTCGAGGAAGGGTTGCTGTGCCGCAACGGTGAGCAACTGGTGCTCACCGACCGCGGCAGGCTGCTCGCCGACGCCGTGGTGCGGGATCTGCTCGGCTGATGCGGCTACAGCAGAGCGGCGGCCAGCCGTCGCCACTTCTCGAGCGGGAACTCACGCGGACCGGCGTCGATCACTTGAATGCAGACATGGTCGGCCCCCGCCGCCCGATGTTCCTCAACCCGACGTACGACTGCGTCCTCGCTGCCCCAGGCGACGGTCGCATCGAGCAGCCGATCGCTGACTGAGGCCAAGTCGTCTGCGGTGAACCCGGATCGCAGTAGGTTGTTGGCGTAGTTCGGCAGCTTGAGGTACGAAGCCAGCCAATCACGTCCGATGGCACGCGCCTCTTCCCTGTCCTCTGTGAGCAGCACTGCCTGCTCGGGTAGCAGCAACGGGCCGTCGCCGAGGAGCTCGCGGGCGCGGCGGGTGTGCCCGGGCGTCGTCAAATAGGGATGGGCACCCCTCGCGCGCGACGCCGACAGCTGCAGCATCTTCGGCCCAAGTGCAGCCAACACCCGGTTGGCCACCGGTATCGGTTGCGGCGCGCCGTCGATCCCGTCGAGAAAAGCCCTCGTGGCGGCCAGCGGCTTGCGGTAGCGGCCGGGCTCCTTCGAATCGATTAGCGGCGCGTGGCTCACACCGATACCCAGCAGGAAACGTTCGCCGTGGGTCTGCGTCAGCGTGGCGTAGCGTGCAGCCAACTCCCAGGGCTCGTGCATCCACAGGTTGAGGATGCCGGTGGCGATCACTGCGCGCTTTGTGGCAGACAGCAAGTTGTCAACCGAGTCGAGTACCGGGCCACCGATATCCGGAATCCAGAGTGCGGTGAAACCCAGTTCGTCGAGTTCAGCGGCGGCCTCGGCTGCCTCGGTCGGGTTGCCGTAACGCAACTGCGAACTCCACAG
>DAOUYK010000026.1 GCA_030666145.1 Mycolicibacterium sp.
GGGTCAGCCTCGTCGATGTCGCGCTGAACCAGGGGGACCGCACCGCATTGCGCTGCGCCATCACGATGGGTATCCCGGACCGCCACGTAGCGCCGCTGCTTTCGGCGAACCCCGTGACACCGCTCATGACGCCGGACCCCCCGCCAGGCATCGAACCGATCGGACCGGGTCATCCGATGGCCGATATCGTCCACCTGGCCGACGGCTGCGACATCAGGCCATCAATGACGACGTTCGCGCCACAGTGGGATGGCGGCCCGCCCATCATCGAATACTGGGCGCGACCCAAAGGTGCGGCTCCGGACGTGCTGTTCGCGCTGCTGTGTGGCGATGTGTCGGCTCCGGTGGCGCGGGGTGTCAACAGATTCGGCTGGGCGCCGACGGTTCAGTTGACCGCCTACCTGCGGGCGCGGCCGTCTGACGGTTGGCTGCGGGTGATGGCTACCACCACCCAGATCGGGCAGGACTGGTTCGACGAGGACCACACAGTGGTCGATTACGAAGGGCGCATCATCGTGCAGAGTCGCCAACTGGCGATGGTGCCGCCTCCCGTCGGGCCAGATAACGATCCGACAAGGCCGTGACGCCGCCCGGCATCCAGGTCCGGAGTCGTGCGATGCTTTCCGACATGGCCAGGATCGCGATTATCGGCGGTGGGAGTATCGGCGAGGCGCTATTGGCGGGGCTGCTGCGTGCTGGAAAGCAGGTCAAGGACCTGGTCGTGGCCGAGCGGGATCCCGCGCGCGCGAGGTACCTCTCAGAGAAGTACACGGTGTTGATGACGACGGTCGCAGACGCTGTCGACACCGCCACTTACGTTGTTGTCGCGGTCAAGCCGGCCGACGTGGGGAATGTCATCGACGACATCGCCGAAACCGCTGCCAAGCTGGAGAGCGACGCGGCCGAACAGGTGTTTGTGACGGTCGTCGCAGGGGTCACCACGGATTACTACGAGAACAAGCTGCCCGCCGGTAGTCCGGTCGTACGGGTGATGCCCAACGCGCCAATGCTGGTCGGCACGGGAGTCAGCGCGATTGCACCCGGCCGGTTTGCCACCGCTGAGCACCTCAAGGAGGTCTCTGAGCTCTTCGACGCCGTCGGAGGGGTCCTTACTGTAGTCGAGTCCCAACTCGACGCCGTTACCGCGGTGTCGGGGTCGGGTCCCGCGTATTTCTTCCTGATGGTCGAGGCGCTCGTAGATGCCGGTGTGGATGTGGGCCTTACGCGGTCGGTGGCCACCGACTTGGCGGTGCAAACGATGGCGGGTTCGGCCGCGATGCTCCTCGAACGCCTCGATGACGCCTCGCCCGAAGCAGACACGGCGATGGGGCTGACGGTGGATACCTCGGCCGCGCAGCTGCGCGCCACCGTTACCTCGCCGGGTGGCACCACCGCCGCTGGTCTGCGAGAACTCGAACGAGGCGGTTTGCGGGCGGCGGTTGCCAACGCGGTGGGAGCCGCGAAACAGCGCTCTGAGCAGCTCGGAATTACATCCGAGTAGTTAATCAATTTTGAACTGATTAGCCCACATCCGTCGCAGTAACCCCACCTGCCACGCTATTCTCCCAGTGATAAGCACGGGTCGGTGCCAGCGGTGGGGAAGCCGCTGGAACTACCTGCGCCTGACGGATTGGGTTGCAATGACGTCTACGAACGGGCCGTCGGCGCGGGATTCGGCCAGCGGCAAGTCGGCGGGTGACGCCGGGTTGACCGAAGGCCAACCGCCTCGAGCTCAATTTCTCACCGTCGCCGAGGTGGCAAGTCTGATGCGGGTCAGCAAGATGACCGTGTACCGCCTAGTACACAACGGTGAGCTGCCCGCAGTCCGGGTAGGTCGCTCCTTCCGCGTGCATGCCAAGGCGGTTCACGACATGCTAGAGAGCTCATACTTCGACGCCGGCTAGTTGCTCTTCGCGCAAGCGCTCATCGGTAACCGTCTGCTCTTCGACGGCTGATCGCTGAGAGCGGCTGAGAGCGCATGCGGTCGGTGCATCCATTTTTCGCCAACCAAGCCCGCCCAGGTAAGGTAGTCGGTCGAGACTGACATCGACACCAACGCGGTGTCCGAAAGATCGTCAAAACGACTTTAGGTAGCGGATTTCATGGGTTCTGTCATCAAGAAGCGGCGCAAGCGCATGTCGAAGAAGAAGCATCGCAAGCTGCTTCGTCGCACCCGGGTGCAGCGTAGAAAGCTGGGCAAGTAGGTCGTCTTGCCAGTCGGTAGGCTGTGCCGATGGATTCTGTAGATCGTTCGGGGGGTAACTCCGAGGGATCGGATGTCGGCGAAACGCTGGACCATCCCAAGGTTGTTCTGGTCACCGGCGCATGTAGGTTCCTGGGCGGCTATCTGGTCGCTCGCCTGGCCCAGAATCCGCTGATGAAGCATGTGATCGCGGTTGATGCGACCTCGCCGAGTAAAGATCTGCTCCGCAGAATGGGCCGCGCGGAGTTTGTTCGCGCCGACATTCGCAACCTTTTCATAGCGAAAGTTATCCGCAATGGGGACGTGGACACTGTGGTGCACGCGGCCGCTGCGTCGTACTCGCCCCGTTCTGGAGGTCGGGCAGCGCTCAAGGAACTGAACGTGATGGGCGCAATCCAGCTGTTCGCGGCCTGCCAGAAAGCGCCTTCGGTGCGTCGCGTCATCCTCAAGTCGACATCGGAAGTGTACGGTTCCAACCCGCGCGACCCGGTGCAGTTCACCGAAAGCAGCAGCCGGCGCACGCCGCCCACCGAGGGGTTCGCCCAGGACAGCATCGACATTGAGGGCTACGCACGTGGCCTGGGCCGACGCAGACCCGACATCGCGGTCACGATCCTGCGGCTGGCCAACATGATCGGTCCTGCAATGGACACCGTCCTGTCGCGCTACCTCGCCGGTCCGGTGGTACCCACCATCATCGGCCAAGACCCACGACTGCAGTTACTTCATGAACAGGATGCGCTTGGTGCGCTCGAGCGCGCCACGGTCGCCGGCCACGCGGGCACTTTCAACGTGGGGGCGTCGGGCATCGTGATGATGAGTCAGGCTATTCGCAGGTCGGGGCGTGTAGCGTTGCCGGTCCCGCGCTCGGTTTTGGTCGCTGTCGATTCGCTGTGGCGCGCTGCCCGTAACACAGAATTCGATCGTGAGCGACTCGACTATCTCAGCTACGGTCGTGTCATGGACACGTCGAGGATGCGCAGCGAACTCGGCTTCGAGACCAAATGGACGACTGCCGAGGCTTTCGACGATTATGTGCGGGGGCGCGGGTTGACACCGATTGTCGATCCGGGCTGGATACGTTCGGCTGAGGAGCGGGCCGTGGCGACAGCACAGCGCTGGGGACGCTAGACTGCATTGCGTAGAGCTAAGGTGGTGAGAGGAAATGCCGGTGGCGGGTGAGCCAAAAGCGAATGTTATTCCGCTGCATTCTAATTCAGGACGCGGCCCGGCGGCGCGGCGCGCCGTTGCGCAACGCGCCGATCGTTCGCGTCGACATCCCTCCCTTCTTACTGATCCGGGCAAGCATGCATCGGCTGATCAGATCGCTGCCGTGGTGCGGGAGATCGACCAGCGCCGAGGCTTTGCAGCGGGTGGTCCCGCCGAGGAAGTGGTGCCCAACGAACTCGCCACGCGCGTAGGCGCAGTCGCGGAATTTGTGCGCAAGCGGTTGCTCGGGGACTACGAAGTCGACGAGTTCGGCTTCGATCGTCATCTCAACGAAGCTGTATTCCTGCCGTTGCTGCGAGTGCTCTTCAACTCATGGTTCCGCGTCGAAGTCAGCGGTGTGGAGAATTTGCCGGAGGAAGGTGCGGCGCTGGTGGTGGCCAACCACGCAGGCGTCCTGCCGTTCGACGGGTTGATGACATCGGTCGCCGTGCGGGACAAGCATCCCGCGCACCGCGATCTGCGCCTGCTGGCCGCAGACATGGTGTTCGATATGCCGATGGTCGGGCAGGCCGCCCGCAAGGCGGGCCACACCGTGGCGTGCACGGACGACGCGCACCGACTCTTGGCCGCTGGGGAGCTGACGGCTGTCTTCCCCGAGGGGTACAAGGGTCTGGGCAAGAACTTCAAGGACCGCTACAAGCTGCAGCGATTCGGCCGCGGTGGATTCGTGTCAGCGGCGCTACACACAAAGGCGCCGATCGTGCCGTGCTCCATCGTCGGTTCCGAGGAGATCTACCCGATGGTCGCCGACGTCAAATTGTTGGCGCGGATTCTGGGCCTGCCCTACTTCCCGATCACGCCGCTGTTCCCCTTAGCAGGCCCGCTGGGCGTCGTTCCGCTCCCGTCGAAGTGGCATATTCAGTTCGGCGAGCCCATCGACACCAGCGACTACGACGAGTCGGCGGCCGACGATCCGATGGTCACCTTCGAGCTGACCGACCAGGTGCGCGAAACCATTCAGCAGACGCTTTACCAGCTGTTGGCGAATCGTCGGAACACGTTCTTCGGGTAGCGGCGGTCCCCTGGCTAGCCCTGCTGGGTGTTTTGCCCGGCAACCATTTTGGCGATAGCCGCATCGCGCGCCGCCGCGATCTGAGCAGTGACCTCGTCGGCCTCGCCCTCGTGCTGGGCTTCGCCCAGAATGGTCACGACGCTGGTGAGTACCGGATTACCGGCGTCGTCGGTGACCTCTCCGCGAACCTCGGTGAGGATCGCGCCGTGGGACTCGATAACTGAGTCCAGGTAGGAGTCGAACCACAGTTTGTCGCCCGCGACGATGGGTCGGTGGAAGACCAGTTTCTGGTCGCGGTGCAGTACGCGCTCCATGTTGACGGGTACGTCGAACTGATTGAAAATCTCCAGCTGCACCCGTCGGCCGGCCACCGCGACGAACGTCAGCGACGCCATCAGTGCGTCGCATCCGTACTCGGTGGCCGCCTCTTCGGAGAAGTGGGCTGGATGGTCATCCTTGACGGCGCGGGCGAACTCGCGGACCTTTTCGCGGCCGACCTCGAAGTAATCGGGATACCGGTAGTGCGTTCCTATGATGCTTTCAGCGATAGCCATGCGCGATCCGCTTCACTCCTCGCTTGGGCTCAATGCCGCGATCTATCCGTTTCTCGGGTAGCGCCGCGAGCCTATCAGCGCCAGAATGACGGCCCCCGAACGTTCACTTCCGTTTGTCGCGGTGCGACACCGCTGCCGCCAACGCACCTCCGGCGGCCCCGAGCGCCAGCGCAGACGGAACCCCAATCCGCGCCGCCTTGCGGGCGGTGCGGAAATCGCGGATCTCCCAACCACGCTGACGGGCCAGATCACGCAGGTCAGCGTCTGGATTAATAGCGACCGCCGTGCCGACGAGCGATAGCATCGGCACATCGTTGAAGCTATCTGAATAGGCAGTGCAGCGGCGCAGATTCAGCCCCTCGCGGATGGCGAGCGACCGCACCGCATGCGCCTTGCCGCTGCCGTGCAGGATGTCGCCGACCAGCCGGCCGGTGAACACGCCGTCGACCGATTCGGCCACGGTCCCCAGCGCGCCCGTCAGCCCGAGCCTCCACGCGATCGTTGCCGCCAGTTCGTAGGGCGTCGCGGTAACCAGCCACACCTGCTGGCCTGCGTCGAGGTGCATCTGTGCCAGCGCTTGGGTGCCCGGCCAGACCTTGTCGGCGATGATTTCG
This sequence comes from Mycolicibacterium sp., assembly GCA_030666145.1. Taxonomy (GTDB): domain Bacteria; phylum Actinomycetota; class Actinomycetes; order Mycobacteriales; family Mycobacteriaceae; genus Mycobacterium. The sequence continues at coordinate 5,614 of DAOUYK010000026.1, forward strand.
TCGTAGATCTCCTCGCCGAGCTCGACGAGTTCGGCCGTGGACCGGCCTTCGATGAAAGCCAATGCCTTCTGTCTGCCCGCTGCGACGTCTTCGCTGCTCTCCCGTCCGGTGAGCTGGAACTTCGCCTGGGCGAGCGCGAACCGTGCCAGGTCCCTGTAGGTGAAGTACTCACGCGCGGCCAGGCCGCGGGCGAAGTGCACCAGCGAGGAACCGTGTACCAGTGTGTTGTCGACGTCGAAGAATGCCGCGGCGGTCAGGTCAGGTGGTGGCGAAGGATTGGACTCCCCGTCCAACTCCGAGTCCTGTTCCAGGAGCTCGTCCGCGGCGACCCCAGCGCTGGCCTCGCCGGCGAGTTGCTGCTCCGGGTTGTCGAACCCGGCCTCTGATTCCCCGGAAGCGGACACGGTGACAACATTAGGTCACTCGATGGTGATACTGGCGGAGTGGACCGGCAGGTGCAGTTGCTTACGCGCGAAGGATGCCCGATGTGTCTGGCCGTCGAGTGGCGGCTGGCGAGCTTGGCAGGCGAACTGGGGTTCCTGCTGCGGGTAACCGATGTGGATGCGGCCGCGACCGCAGGCGAACCGTCCTTGCGCGCCGAGTTCGGTGACCGACTCCCCGTGGTGTTGTTGGACGGCGCCGAACACAGCTACTGGGAGCTTGACGAGGCCAGGCTGCGAGACGACCTCGCCCATTGATGACCCCGAGCGATTGTTTGGCGGACCTTATTTCGGCAGCTGAACCACAGATGGCCGCCTCCTGGAATACAGTTCGGCAAAGAGTTGCGCAAATTTGGTAGCCCAGCTGCCCAACGACTAACGTGGATGACGTGGTGAGGGAGCCATGAGCGTATTGCTTTTCGGGGTTTCGCACCGCAGCGCGCCGGTGTCCGTCCTGGAACAACTGAGCACCGATGAGTCTGATCAGGCCAAGATCGTCGACCGTGTGCTCGAATCTTCGCTGGTAACCGAGGCCATGGTGCTCTCCACCTGCAACCGCGTCGAGGTTTATGCGGTTGTCGACGCGTTCCACGGCGGACTCTCCGTTATCGGGCAGGTGCTCTCCGAGCACTGCGGGATGTCGCTGCATGATCTGACTAAGTACGCCTATGTCCACTATGCGGAAGCCGCGGTGGAGCATCTTTTCGCCGTAGCCAGCGGCTTGGACTCCGCGGTGATCGGTGAACAACAGGTTCTAGGCCAGGTCCGAAGGGCTTATGCCTCTGCTGAGCGCAACCGCAGCGTCGGCCGGACCCTGCACGAGCTGTCGCAGCGGGCTCTGTCGGTAGGCAAGCGTGTGCACTCCGAGACCGGGATTGACGCAGCGGGCGCCTCGGTAGTGTCCGTCGCACTCGACATTGCCGGGGAGAAGCTGGGCTCGCTGGCCGGCCGCACCGCCTTGGTGGTCGGCGCCGGTTCGATGGGCGCCCTGGCGACCAAGCAGCTGGCGTGCGCGGGCGTCGAGCGCGTGGACGTGGTGAACCGATCGCTGCCGCGTGCCCGTCGACTGGCCGACAACGCCCGCCAAGTGGGGATGGAGTCCGCGGCGCACTCCCTTGAGGACATTCCGTCGGTTCTCGCCCACGCCGACGTGGTCATCACCTGTACCGGAGCGGTGCGTCCGGTGGTGTCGCTGGCCGACGTACACCGCGCTCTATCGTCGCGCGAACGGTTTGGGGCAGCTCCGGATTACCGAGGTCCGCTGGTGATCTGCGATCTCGGCATGCCACGTGACGTTGATGCCGCGATCGTTGGATTGCCCGGCGTGTCCGTGATCGACATGGAACGTATCCAGCGGGATCCGTCTGCGCGTGCGGCCGCCTCTGACGCCGAGGCAGCCCGCACAATCGTCGCCGTCGAGGTGTCCAATTATCTTGCCGGGCAGCACATCGCCGAGGTCACGCCGACCGTCACCGCGCTGCGTCAGCGCGCCGCTAACGTCGTCCAGGCTGAGCTACTGAGGCTGGACAACCGATTGCCCAGCCTGGACTCCAGCCACCGCGACGAGATCGCAAAGACCGTCCGCCGCGTCGTGGATAAGCTTCTGCACTCGCCGACGGTGCGGGTAAAGCAGTTGGCCAGTGCGCCTGGCGGTGACAGCTACGCCGAGGCCCTGCGCGAGCTGTTCGAACTCGACCAGCAGGCAGTCGACGCGGTCGCGGCGGGTGAGTTGCCTCTGGTCGACGGAGCAGGCGTATTCACCTTGACCACTCGACGCGACGAATTCAATTCAGGGACAACCGATCTCGACAAGACTGAGTGACGCACTCCTGCGCAAAGCAGGAAGTAGCCTCAGCTCCGTGAAAGCCGCTAAGTGATCCGAATTGGGACCCGGGGGAGCCTGCTGGCGACAACCCAGGCTGGTGTCATCAGAGACGCTTTGGTGGACCGTGGCCATTCCGCCGAGCTGGTGATCGTGTCGACTGCCGGAGACCGCTCAGACGCCCCCATCGCCGACATCGGTGTCGGGGTGTTCACCGCAGCACTGCGCGAAGCAATAGCCGACGGCGTGGTCGACATGGCCGTCCACTCCTACAAAGATCTGCCCACCGCGACCGACCCGCGGTTCGTGATTGCGGCGATACCGGTGCGCGCTGACGCTCGCGACGCCCTGGTGGCGCGTGACGGCCTGGTCCTAGGAGAGTTGCCAGTTGGGTCGATGATCGGGACATCGTCGCCTCGGCGGGCCGCACAGCTTAGAGCACAGGGTCTCGGTTTGGAAATCCGCCCCCTACGAGGCAACCTAGATACCAGGTTGAACAGGGTAAGCAGCGGTGATCTCGACGCCGTCGTCGTGGCCCGGGCGGGATTGGCCCGCATCGGTCGTCTCGACGCTGTCACTGAGACGCTGGAACCGGTACAGATGTTGCCGGCGCCGGCTCAGGGGGCATTGGCAGTCGAGTGCCGTGCCGGTGACTCGGCACTCGCGGAACTGTTGGCAGAGTTTGACGATGCCGACACCCGCGCGTCGGTCACCGCAGAGCGAGCCTTGCTCGCCGAACTGGAGGCGGGGTGCTCCGCACCGGTAGGCGCGATCGCAGAGGTGGTCGAGTCGATCGATGAGGATGGCCGAGTCTTCGAAGAGCTGTCGCTGCGTGGCTGCGTGGCGACGCTGGACGGATCCGATGTGATCCGTGCGTCCGGTATCGGGGAACCCGGTCGGGCACGAGAGCTTGGGCTCTCGGTGGCCGCAGAGTTGTTCGAGCTGGGGGCGCGCGATCTCTTGGACGGACGCGGGAGAGATAGATGACTCGCCAGATGAGTCTGAGAAGGCGCAAGAGCAAGCCCGGCCGCATCACGTTCGTCGGCTCTGGGCCCGGGGATCCGGGTCTGCTGACGACGCGTGCACGCACCGTGCTGGCAAACGCCGCTCTGGTATTCACCGACCCTGATGTGCCTGAAGCGGTGCTCGCACTGGTGGGGCGTGAGCTGCCGCCGCCGTCGGGCCCGCTACCTCCGGGGGCAGATCAGGGGGTCAAGGCGCCCCGGAATGCGGGCAGGGAGGAGCCATCTGCCGGCAAGACTAGGACGGCCGACGCCCCCGACCCGGGTTCGGTGATCCCCGGCGGGCCCGATGTGCGGCCCGCCCTCGGCGAGCCGGCTGAGGTCGCCAAGACGTTGGCGGGCGAGGCTCGCACCGGTGTTGACGTCGTGCGACTAGTCGCCGGCGATCCGATGTCGGTTGACGCGGTGATCACCGAGGTGAACGCGCTCGCCCGGACCCAGCTGAGCTTCGAGATCGTTCCCGGACTGCCCGAAACCACGGCAGTGCCGACTTACGCGGGATTGCCGCTCGGCTCGGCCCACACGGTGGCCGACGTGCGCGGTGAGGTGGACTGGGCGGCGCTTGCCGCTGCCCCGGGGCCGCTGATCCTGCGCGCCACGGCCTCCCATCTGCCCGACGCCGCGAGCACGCTCATCGACTACGGCCTGGCGGAAAACACACCGACTGTCGTCACGGCCAGCGGCACTACCTGTCAGCAACGTTCTGTCGAGACGACACTGGCCGGCCTGCTCGACAAGGCGACCCTGACAGCCGCAGGTGACGACGTACCGGCTGCCAGTGCGGTGGGGCCGTCTCCAGCCGACGCGGGTGCCCTGGTGGTGACGGTCGGGCGGACCGTTGCCCACCGCGCGAAGCTGAATTGGTGGGAGAGCCGCGCTCTCTACGGCTGGACCGTGCTGGTGCCGCGCACCAAGGATCAGGCGGGTGAGATGAGTGAGCGCCTCGTGACTCACGGTGCCCTGCCCATCGAGGTGCCCACGATCGCGGTCGAACCGCCGCGTAGCCCCGCCCAGATGGAAAGGGCCGTCAAGGGCCTGGTGGACGGACGCTTCCAGTGGGTGGTTTTCACCTCTACTAACGCCGTTCGCGCCGTGTGGGAGAAGTTCAACGAGTTCGGGCTGGATGCCCGCGCGTTCTCCGGCGTCAAGATCGCCTGCGTTGGTCAGGCTACCGCCGATAGGGTGCGTGCTTTTGGTATCAACCCTGAATTGGTGCCCGTTGGTGAGCAGAGTTCGCTGGGCTTGCTCGACGACTTCCCGCCCTACGACGATATTTTCGATCCGGTCAACCGGGTGCTGTTGCCGCGGGCCGATATTGCCACTGAGACGCTGGCCGAGGGGCTTCGCGGACGTGGTTGGGAGATCGAAGACGTCACCGCATACCGCACGGTGCGGGCAGCTCCGCCGCCCGCACGAACCCGGGAGATGATCAAGACAGGCGGCTTCGACGCGGTGTGCTTCACGTCGAGCTCGACGGTGCGCAACCTAGTCGGTATCGCCGGTAAGCCGCACGCCCGTACGATCGTGGCCTGCATCGGACCTAAGACAGCGGAAACCGCTGCAGAGTTCGGCCTTCGGGTCGACGTGCGACCGGAGGTAGCCGCGGTGGGGCCGCTAGTGGAGGCCCTGGCTGAGCATGCGGCCCGGCTGCGTGCCGAGGGCGCATTGCCGCCGCCGCGGAAGAAGAGTCGTCGCCGGTAGCCGTGCGGAGGCTTTGGAAGTGACTTTCCCGCATCATCGGCCAAGGAGGCTGCGGTCGTCCCCGGCCATGCGCCGACTCGTTGCCCAAACCTCCTTGGAGGCAAGGCATTTAGTTCTGCCGATGTTTGTTGCCGACGGCATATCGGAATCGCGGCCGATATCCTCGATGCCCGGCGTCGTGCAGCACACCCGCGACTCGCTTCGCCGGGCGGCCGCCGACGCGGTCCAAGCGGGTGTGGGTGGGTTGATGTTGTTCGGGGTTCCGCGGAGTGAGCACAAGGATCCGCTCGGCACAGCCGGCACCGATCCTGACGGCATCCTCAACGTTGCGCTGCGGGATCTGGCCCAGGACCTCGGCGATGAAACCGTGCTCATGGCCGATACCTGCCTTGATGAGTTCACCGACCATGGACATTGCGGTGTGCTCGATGAACGTGATCGCATCGACAACGACGCAACCAACCGCCGCTATGTTGAACTCGCCTTAGTGCAAGCGGAATCGGGTGCTCACGTGGTGGCGCCGAGTGGAATGATGGATGGTCAGGTAGCTGCGATTCGCCACGGACTCGACGCTGCCGGGCATGCCGAGACTGCGATTCTGGCCTACGCCGCGAAGTTCGCCTCGGGCTTCTACGGCCCGTTTCGTGAGGCAGTGGTCTCCAGCCTGGAGGGTGACCGCCACACATACCAACAGGAGCCCGGCAACGCGCGCGAGGCGATACACGAAGTCGAACTCGATATCAACGAAGGTGCCGACATCGTGATGGTCAAGCCGGCGATGGCCTATCTCGACGTGGTGCGGGCAGTTGCCGACATCTCCCCGATTCCGGTTGCTGCTTACCAAGTGTCGGGCGAATACTCGATGATTAGCGCCGCAGCCGCCAACGGTTGGATCGACCTCCGTACCTTGGCGTTGGAGACGCTGGTCGGAATGCGACGTGCCGGCGCCGACCTCGTGCTGACCTACTTTGCCGCCGACGCGGCCCGCTGGCTGTCGTGACGGAACCGCAGGCGACAAGGCCCGTCGACGTCGATACCGGGTTCTGGTTGTGGGTCGCGGCTCTTCCGCTGATGGTCGCTGGCTACGTCATCGACATGCTGACAGCGGAGCAGCGGATCGCGGGAGTGCTGCTGGCGATCAACGGTTTGTTCCTGGTCGTCTTGGTCACGGTCACTGTGACGTTCCTGATTCTGATGAGGCAGGGTTACCGCTGGGCGCGCACGTGCCTGACCGGCGGCGCGATCGCGGCAGTGGCCTTCACTGTCTCCAGTTTATTCACCGTGGAGCGACCCGACGGCGCCGCCGTCGGCTTGGCTTTCAGCTCGATCTTTGGATCGGTATTGATCGTCGGCGGTGTCTACTTGTTGCACCGTCGCGACGTGAATGCCTTCTTTACCGGCAACCCACCACGCTGAGTTTATCTTTACCGACACAGGCTGATCGGGCTATTTGAGCAGTTCGAAACATTGGCGACATGTGGAAGCCGTAGGGCGGGGCAGTTCTGAAATGCCTCCGCTTCGCTCGTCGGTCATTTACTCTCCGGAACGCGACATACAGCATATGGGCAGCCGGTCCACGCTAGATCAGCACAGCACATTCATAAGGAGTGACAGTGAGTAGCAGGATGCGTGGAAAGTGGATTGCCGGGCCCGTTCTCGGAGCGGCCACCGTTGGCGTGATGGGCCTGTTAGTTGCGGGCCTCGCGAGTGCTCAACCTCCGCCGGACCCGTGCTCTCCGGCGGAGTTCATGCGAGCACACGCCGGCACGATCCACAAAACGGCCGACTACGTGGAGACCCATCCCGAAGTCCAGCAGGCAATCCGCGACGCCTGGAACAACACCACGCCCGAGGAGCGGCAGAACGCGGTCAAGGAATTCATGGACAGCCGCCCCGACGTGGCTGCCGCGGAACAGGACATCCAGCAACCGCTTAAGGGTCTCGCCGTCAAGTGCGGCCTGCCTGCCCCAAACACCGGACTTGGGGGACCTGCGTAACCCCAGCGCTGTTGTCGCCCAATTCCTTTGGCGGCGTCCTCGGTGGCTGGTGACCGGCCCATGGTTCAGTGTTTGGTGTTTCGCGTTGATTTCCCCGTCAAGCTAGGTTGTTCGCCTGGGGGTGGTCTCAAGCGGCCAGTAGAATGACGCCGGCGACGAACAGTGCGACGACCTTGACGAGTTCCATCGCTACGTAGGCGAAATGGGCGCGTGATCGGGTGGATGTCCCCGCCGTGACGGCCGGGCCGGTCAGCACGGCATCGGATCGGCGGCTCAGCATGGGTCGAACTGCCGTCAGCTGAACCAGCAGGGCGACAACCGCCACGGCAATCGCGACGTTCGCTTCTAACGGCAGCGATCCGAGCAGAGCCGCAACAATGATCAGGACTGCGAGGAAGCCCTCGAAAGTATTGAGGGCGCGAAAGACCAATCGGCCTATACCCAAACCGATCTTCAGCGTCACGCCGGGTGCCCGGAACTTTAGTGGCGCCTCAAGGAACGAGATAGCCACCACCATCCCGAACCAGGTGAACAGCGCAGCGACAGCCACCGCGTGAGCGCCGCTCATGAGACCTGCCTAGTCGGAACAAGTTGATCGGCAGCATGTTTGGCTCTTATCTGCGCGATGAACTCGGGTAGGTGAGTCGGTGGAGCCTCGATGGTGGCGATCACATCCATGAGTTTATTCTGCCCCCGCCGACGCCTACCGGGCGAGAAGTTGTCCGCTCCGCGGAGACCCATGACCTGCTCACATGTCGTATTCGTTACGCTGACTCGACCATGACCACCCCCCACCCCCCGCCGTCGAATCGGCCCCGTCTGGTCGATGCCGCGTTCTGGTGCTTCCTCGGCGGCGCGGTGATCATGATTGTCGGTGGGCTGATGGCCGCTACCGCTACCTTCGAGGCGGCGCGCGCGACGGTTGACTCCACCGTGGCCGACGAGCAGGTGCGCAGCTTTCTCACCATCTATCAGGTGAACGGGGTGGTTTCGGTAGTGGCCGCGGCAGCCCTGGCTTTCCTCGCCGGCCGAGCCCGGCGAGGTGACGTCCGGTTCCGCCTCGCCACCCTGGGACTCTCGTTCGCGATTGTCGTAGTGGTGGTGCTGCTTGCGGTCGGCATCGGTGTCATGCAGCCGCTCGCCGTGCTGTCGCTGCTGCCGATACTGGTCGGAGGTGCGCTGCTCGTCGTTCCAGGGGTGCGCATCTGGTATGAGTCGGAGGGCGACCGATGACCGAGGACGGGGCAGGCACTGCAGATTTGGCAGTACCTCCGGAGGTGCTTTTCGCCGAACAGGGTGCCAGCTGGATGTGGCTGCTCGCCGGCCCGGCGGCGGGCGTCGCGATGGCGCTGATTCAGGTGTCGGCCGGTTACGGGATTCAGTGGTTCATTCCCGTCCTCTTCTGCGCGCTTGTCTCGGCATTCCTGGCGATCCAGATCAAGGCTGCCCGGATTCACACGTCGGTCGAGTTGACCGTCGACACGCTGCGCCAGGGTATGGAGACCATTTCGACCGATGAGATCGTGCGGATCTATCCAGAAGCTAGCGGCAGGGAAACACCTAAGTGGGAGTCTGCGCGGACATTGGGCGAGCTCACCGGAGTGCCGCGCGGCCGGACTGGCATCGGGGTGCGGTTGACCAACGATCGCACTGCGCGGGCGTGGGCGCGCAAGCATCGGCGCTTGCGGGCGGCGCTGGTAAACCTGGTTGAGGAGCGCATCCCGCCGGAACCGACGCCATGAAGTGGCGGCGTGCGGTGGCCGAACTGATGCTTGCCGGGTGCCTGGCCGCGGGCTGCGTGCTGAGCTGGCTGGCCGCGGGTTCGCAGGTCGTCGTCGCGCCAGTGCTCGAGGGCGAGCCGACGTCGACGTCGACGGTGTATTACCCGCCGCTCTTGATGCTGGCGCTGCTGCTTGCGACCGTGGCCGGGGTGCTGGCCGTCATGGGCGTGAGCCGGCTGTGCCGGGGCGCTTGAATCATGCTTCTTGGTACAAAGTGCAAATTCTGTAACACTGTTTCTCATGACGGAGTTGGCCGAACACACCGAACACCTCGATGACGCTCTGCCACTCGGCCGGGGGTCGCTGGTCTGGCGATACTTCGGCGACAACCGGATGTACCTGATCGGTCCGAGGCCTGCGGTTTTGCAGAACATGCTGGCTGAGCTCGGGCAAGGCGTGTATGACCACTCGACGTTCTTCGCCGACACCGCCGAGCGGCTCAAGCGCACCATCCCGCCGATCTTCCAAACCGTGTACGGATCCGACGAGGACCCCTCCGGTTCTGCGGCAGGGCTGCGGGTCCGCGACTTCCACCACCACGTCAGGGGCGAAATGCCCGGCACCTCCGGTGTTGCAGCCGGCCGCTACCACGCGCTGGACCCGGACACTTACTTCTGGGCGCACGCGATCTTCCTCGAGCAGAACTTGTACTTCGCCGACACCTTCGTGCGGCGGCTGACCGACGCGGAGAAGGAGCAGATCTATCTTGAGTCCAAGACCTGGTATCGCCGCTACGGCGTCAGCGACCGTCCGATGCCGCCCACCTATGCCGAGTTCCAGCGGTACTGGGACCGGGTGATGGAGGAGGTCGTCGTCGCGCACCCGTCGGCGCGCTACGGCGTCGGCTATGTCACGAAGGGATTCCCCAAGCCCAAGATGATCCACCCGCTGGTGTGGAGGCTTGCGGCACCGGTATTCAACCCGCTGGCGGCGTTCCTGACCACCGGTGGTTTGCCGCCACGGGCCCGAGATTTACTGCAGCTGCCGTGGACCGCGAAACAGGAGCGTCGCTATCAGCGATTCGCCCAGCTCTGTCGGTCGTCGCCGGCGACCTGGATCTGGGATCATCTGCCGATGCGGGTGCGCTACACCAGTTACGCGGTCAAGGGTTATGCCCGGTCCTGAGCAGGTCACCGAGCACATCCTCGACGCTGCCGCCGTCGAATTCGAACGGCACGGCTTTCGCCGTGTTGCCCTCGACGACGTCGCACGGCGCGCCGGGGTCAGTCGGACCACCATTTACCGGCGCTTCGCCAACAAGGATGAGCTGGTGGGCGCGGTCATCGAGCGGGAGAACGTGAAGCTCTTCGCCGATATCTCCACTGAACTCAAAGCGGCAGGACCGCAGTCGAATTACTACGTCGAGGCGTTCACGTTGTCGATTGTCAAGTTCCGAAGGCACCGAGTGCTGCACCAGATGATCACCGACGAACCCGGCCTCGTCCTCAAGCTGGCCGGCGGTCATCACCGGGCGGCGATCGACCGCATCGCCGACGCGTTGCGAATCATCTTTCCGTCGGGATTCGCCGAGCGTATCGGCCCCGAGGCCGTCGACGAACTTGCGGACTGCATTCTGCTTTACGCCACGATGGCGCTCCTGCTGCCCAGTGCGGAGCCGCTGCACACCGCCGACGACATCCGGGCATTCGCGCATCAGCACTTTCTCCCCAGCCTGCCTGCAGCATTGCGGGTGGTTCCGGCGTGATGCGCTTCGCGGATCGCCGAGGAGCACCAGCCACGGCACCGCCACCGATTCCGTGTTCAGCCGCGCCGCAGCAGCACCGCCGACTCAAAGGGCAGCCGCGCGAATAGCGGTCCCATCAGTCCGGTCACCGACCGCGCCGCAGCGGCCTTTGACAACACCTGAGGATCGGTGACCCGAAACAACCTCCCGTAGCGCCGCATCGTGCCGCCACCGGCGGCGGTGAGATTCTTCAGCCAGTCGCGGTCGGGCCCATAGGTGAGTAGGACGGCCACCGCATCCTGTCCGTCGATGCTGGCGCTGAACACAGTCAACGGGGTCCGGTAGGGCTTGCCGGACCGGCGCCCGACGTGCTCGAGGATGCCCATCGTTGGGGCCCACCCAGCCCACATCCGCTGAATTGGATTGGTGACGTACCGGTTGAAGCGAGCTAGCCATTGCGGGAGTTGCATGCCATCCATCACACTCTCTTTCCATGGCCTATCTCAAGCCCCCCTGGTTCGTGGCCAGAGTTTTCAACAAAGTCGCGATGGCTACCGGTGTCGGCAACAGCAAGACACTGACCGTGACGAAGCGTGCCAGCGGGCAGCCGCAACGCATCCCGGTCCTCGTCCCTGAGGTCGACGGCGTGAAATATCTAGTGTCCACACGAGGCGAGTCTCAGTGGGTGAAGAACGTCCGAGTCAACCCCCGCGTCACCGTCGGTTCGGCGGCATACCTAGCCACCGAGATCCCGGTCGAACAGCGAGCGCCGATCCTGGAGGTGTTCAGGCCGCTGGGCGGCAAGGTGGTCGAGGGCTATTGGCGCGAGCTGCCCAAGGACGCCGATCACCCGGTATTTGCCCTCGCGCCCTCCGAGTGACCACTACACCCTGTAGCTGCCGCTAGTGGCCCGGCTGGGACACTGGTCGGCATGAGCAGTACCGACTTGTCTGCGAAGCTGTTCGCCGACGCGTGTTCGGTGATCCCCGGCGGGGTGAACTCACCGGTGCGGGCATTCTCCTCGGTCGGCGGCACTCCGCGCTTCATCACCTCGGCCAAGGACTGCTGGCTGACCGATGTCGACGGCAACCGCTACGTCGACCTGGTGTGTTCGTGGGGCCCGATGATCCTCGGCCACGCCCACCCCGCCGTGGTCGAGGCGGTACAGCGGGTGGCCGCTGACGGGCTGTCGTTCGGGGCGCCGACGCCGTCGGAATCCGAGCTCGCGCGCGAGATCATCGACCGCGTCGCGCCGGTCGACTTGCTACGCCTGGTCAATTCCGGAACCGAGGCCACCATGAGCGCGATTCGGCTCGCCCGCGGCTACACCGGCCGCCCAAAGATCATCAAGTTCGCCGGCTGCTACCACGGCCACAGCGATGCCCTGCTGGCCGACGCTGGTTCGGGGATAGCGACGCTGGGACTGCCATCCTCGCCCGGGGTGACGGGTTCGGCCGCAGCCGACACCATCGTGTTGCCGTACAACAACATTGCCGCACTTGACGATGTTTTTGGGCGTTTCGGTGACGAGATCGCGTGCGTCATCACCGAAGCATGCCCGGGCAACATGGGCACGGTGCCGCCGCTGCCCGGATTCAACGCCGAGCTGCGTCGTATCACGGCCGCACACGGGGCATTACTCGTCGTCGACGAAGTGATGACGGGGTTCCGGATCAGCCGATCCGGTTGGTACGGGCGGGATCCGGTGGAGGCAGACCTGTTCACCTTTGGCAAGGTGATGAGCGGCGGCCTTCCCGCCGCAGCGTTCGGCGGCAAGGCCGAGGTGATGAGTCGGCTGGCGCCGCTGGGGCCGGTCTACCAGGCGGGCACGCTGTCCGGTAACCCGGTGGCAATGGCCGCCGGACTGGCCACCCTGCGCGCAGCCGACGACGCCGCGTACGACATGCTGGATGCAAACGCTGACCGGCTGACCAGCCTGATTGGTGATGCCCTCAACGATGTCAGCGTCGCACATCAGATCTCGCGGGCAGGAAACATGTTCAGCGTGTTCTTCAGCGACGAGCCGGTGGTCGACTTCGCGGCGGCCCGGGCCACGCAGACGTGGCGGTTCCCGGCGTTCTTCCACAGACTACTCGAAGCAGGCATCTATCCACCGCCGAGTGCGTATGAAACATGGTTCGTCTCAACCGCACTCGATAACGTGGCCTTCGACCGCATCGCCGACGCACTTCCTGGCGCGGCGCGCGCGGCGGCCCATGCCTCGGTGCCGGCATGACCGAAAACGCCGTGAAGACCGTAGTGCACGTGATGCGCCACGGCGAGGTGCACAACCCGGACAAGATTCTTTACGGCCGTCTGCCTGACTACCACCTGTCTGACCGGGGTAGGGCGCAGGCGCAGGCGGTCGCTGACTGGCTCGCACACCGCGACATCAACTATGTGGTCGCATCGCCGCTGGAACGCGCCCAGGAGACCGCGGCGCCCATCGCCGACCACCACGGACTTGCGGTAAACACCGATGACGAGCTCATTGAATCAGCGAATATCTTTGAGGGGCAGAGCGTGTCACCTGGAGACGGCGCCCTGAGCGATCCCCGCAACTGGTGGCACCTGCGCAATCCGCGCATCCCGTCCTGGGGAGAGCCGTACGCGCACATCGCCGCGAGGATGACGCGGGCGCTGGGTCGTGCCCGTGTCGATGCTGCTGGGCACGAGGCGGTGTGCGTGAGCCATCAACTTCCCGTCGAGACGCTGCGCCGGTCAATGACCGATAAACAGTTGCACCACTTCCCGACTAAGCGCATGTGCAACCTTGCCTCAGTCACGTCTTTCTACTTCCACGGAGACTTCTGCGTGGGCTGGGGGTATGCGGAGTTGACCGGACAGTGACACCGCCGATGACCTCAGGGCGCGTGCTGCTGGCGGTGTGCGCAGCTCTGGGAATGGCGGTGATCCTCACCGGATGCTCTACCGGCAGCGATGCGGTCGCTCAGGGTGGCACGTTCGAGTTCGTCGCCCCGGGCGGCAAGACCGACATTTTCTACGACCCGCCAGCGGACCGCGGTCGACCCGGACCAGTCGAAGGTCCGGACCTGATGGATACCGACAAGACGATTTCGCTAGACGGCTTCGACGGTGAGGTCGTGGTGATCAATGTCTGGGGGCAGTGGTGCGCCCCGTGCCGCACCGAGATCTCCCAGCTGCAACAGGTATACGAGGCTACCCGCGACATGGGCGTCGCGTTCCTGGGGATCGACGTCCGGGACAACAATATCGACGCGCCCCGCGACTTCGTCATCGATCGTGGGGTGACATTCCCGTCGATCTACGACCCGGAGATGCGGACGATGATCGCATTCGGGGGCCGCTACCCAACGACCGTCATCCCGTCGACGGTCGTCCTGGATCGTGAGCATCGGGTCGCTGCAGTGTTCCTGCGCGAACTGCTCGCCGAGGATCTACAACCTCTAGTTGAGCGGCTGGCAACGGAGACCTCGGCGAAATGAGCATCGATGAGTTGACGGCCAGCGGTCCGCTGCTGCTCGCCATGTCGGTCAGCGTGCTCGCAGGCCTGGTGTCGTTCGCCTCACCATGCGTGATTCCGTTGGTACCCGGATATCTGTCCTATCTGGCCGCGGTAGTCGGAATCGACCAAGATCAGGCATCAGGTGCTGACGGGTCGGTCTCTGTCGCGCTGCGCGGTGCGCGTCTCCGGGTCGCCGGTGCAGCCGCCCTGTTCGTCGCCGGCTTCACGGTGGTGTTCGTGCTCGGCACCGTTGCGGTGTTGGGAATGACAACCTCGCTGATCACTAATCAGCTTCTGCTGCAGCGCATCGGCGGCGTGATCACAATTCTGATGGGGCTGGTCTTCATCGGACTGATACCGGTGTTGCAGCGCGACACCCGTTTCACCCCGAGGCCGTTGACCACGCTGGCCGGCGCTCCGCTGCTGGGCGCGGTGTTCGCGCTCGGGTGGACGCCGTGCCTGGGGCCGACGCTGACCGGCGTGATCGCGGTTGCGTCGGCGACCGAGGGCAGCAACGTGGCACGCGGCGTCGTGCTTGTGGTCTTCTACTGCCTCGGGCTGGGAATCCCGTTCGTATTGTTGGCTTTCGGCTCGGCCTGGGCTGTCGCCGGACTGGGCTGGCTGCGTCGCCATACCCGCGCGATCCAGATCTTCGGCGGTCTCTTGCTGATCCTGGTGGGTGCGGCCTTGGTCACCGGATTGTGGAACGATTTCGTGTCCTGGATTCGCGATGCGTTCGTCAGTGACGTGCGGCTGCCGATCTAATGCGTGCAGTTTCCGTCCTCGCCGCAGCGCGAAACACCTGGCGCACCTTGACCTCCATGGGGACCGCGCTCGTGTTGCTGTTCCTGCTCGTTCTTGCGGCGATACCCGGAGCGATGCTCCCGCAACGGAACCTCAACGAGGCCAAGGTCGCCCAGTACATCGCCGTGCACCCGACCATCGGCCCGTGGCTGGACCGCATACAGGCGTTCGACGTCTTCTCCAGTTTCTGGTTCACCGCTATCTACGTTTTGTTATTCATCTCTTTGGTGGGCTGTCTATCACCTCGACTGCTCGAGCATTTAAGGAGCCTGCGCGCCACGCCGGTGGCCGCGCCGCGCAACCTGGGCCGGTTGCCCCGACATCACGTCACCGAGGTACCAGACGGCGACGTTGCCGAGCTGGCCGCGGCCTTCTACGAACGGCTGCGCGGATGGCGTCGCGTCACCCGCCACAAGGCCAACGGCGTCGAGATCACCGAAATATCTTCAGAGAAGGGCTATCTGCGCGAGTTCGGCAATATTGTCTTCCACTTTTCGCTACTCGGTCTCCTGGTCGCGATCGCCGCCGGAAAGTTGTTCAGCTACGAGGGCAATGTCATCGTCGTCGCCGACGGTGGACCCGGATTCTGTTCGGCGTCACCGGCCGCGTTCGACTCCTTCCGGGCGGGCAACACCGTCGACGGAACATCTCTACATCCGATTTGCTTGCGGGTCAACGACTTCGAAGCGACATACCTTCCCACAGGGCAGGTGGTGTCATTCCGAGCCGGCATCGACTACCAGGCCGGCGACGCCCTCGAGACCGAGTCCTGGAAGCCCTACCTACTTAAGGTCAACGAGCCCTTACGGATCGGCGGGGATCGCGTCTACCTGCAAGGCCACGGCTATGCGCCCACGTTCACGGTGACTTTCCCGGACGGGCAGACCCGCACCCAGACGCTGCAGTGGCGCCCCGACGACCAGAT
>DAOUYK010000298.1 GCA_030666145.1 Mycolicibacterium sp.
GGCGTAGAGCGCGTACATTTGCCCGGTCAGCTCGCCGGTGGCGATCTCTCCGAACAGCCGGACGTGCCTCTGCGGTTTCCGCGCCCGCGCAGGCTGGTGCCAGTCGGCCACGATCTCGTGGTCCTCGACGATGAATACCCCACCGCTGTCGGCCCACTCATCGACGGGATTGTTCACGCGGTCGAAGTGCCCCCACCAGAACGGCTTGTCCTCGCGCTTGTGAAAGCCCTTGGCGGCGAGGATTATTGCGACCGCGGACTGGGCTGCGTTGCGCGCCCCGACCCCGACCCCGTCGCCGGCGAAGTTGTCCAATGCACGTTCGACCGCTTCGGCGTCGGCGTCGGCGTCGGCGTCCGCTTCGACTCGCTCGCCTCCGTCGGTCACCGGGGCGGGGCCGCGTGATGGCACCCCGGACTCGATAGCGCGTGCGACCAGCCAGTCGCGCAGCCGGCGTGTCGACCGGCAGTCGTAGCGGTTGTAATCCTCGATCGCTTTCAGCGCCGTGGCGGCGTCGGCGGCGCGTCCGGCCTGCCGCAGCCCGCAGTACCGCGCGTACTCGGTGATTGACGCCGTGGCGGTGGTGACCTCGCCACTACGCAGCTCGTTGCCCATGTACAGGGGCTCCAGCGATTTGAGGCTGTAGTTTTCGGCGCCGACTCGAAAGCTTTTGCACACTAACGGAGATAAGTCAACGAGCACACCCTCGCGCAGGAGGGCGTCGACCTCATTCTCGCCGACGCCGTAGCGACCCGCCAGGCGCAGCAGAGCGCTCTTTTCGTAGGGGGCGTAATGATAGATATGCATACGGGGAAAGCGCCGCCGCCGCTTGCGGACAAAGGCGAGGAAGTCGATGAGCGCCCGCCGCTCGCCGGCGCGGTCATGAGCCCAGAACGGGTGAAATTCACCGGCGGCGCTTAGCGCTCCCCACAGGTACTCCAGCCCCCATTCGCGGCCGTCGGTGGTCCACAGGGGGTCACTCTCGAAGTCGAAGAACAGATCGCCTTTGTCGGCTTCGGGCAACACCATCAGTGGCTGCGGGTCAACGA
The DNA here is from genome assembly GCA_030666145.1 of Mycolicibacterium sp. GTDB lineage: Bacteria > Actinomycetota > Actinomycetes > Mycobacteriales > Mycobacteriaceae > Mycobacterium. The sequence continues at coordinate 1,047 of DAOUYK010000298.1, forward strand.
CCTCATACGCCGGCTTGCCGTCCACCGGGGCGGTCACCTGCAGGCGTGACTGCGCGGCGAGCGCGGTGACAGCGCGGGCCGACATTTCAGGAACCGGGCCGCTGTGTCCGGCCAGCGCGTGCATTGTGGTGATGTTTGCGTCGATCAGTCGGGCGCGCTGGCTGACTCGCATTCCAGCGACCAGCAACAGATCATCGTGCGCGCGCACCTGCAGCTCGCATTCGGCGCACCGGAAGCAGGCGCGGACGTCGTCGTCCTCCCAGACCACCGGCCGGCCACCGGCCAGATGCCCGTCGAGCAGGCGCTGCAGCGCCGCCCGGCGCGGCCGGTATACCTCAAGTAGTTCGTCGATGCGGTGACTGACTGTGGCCCCGTCGCCCAGGACCAGGTCTACCTCAGGTGCCACCGAAACGCCCGCGGCTATCAGTGCGTGGGCATAGGCGGCCAACTGCAGCAGTGCCTCCACCTTGACCGAGCGGGCCAGTTTGGTGTCACACAGCCGGTAGCGGTGTCCGGCCGGGGAATTCTCCAGGATCAGGAAGTCGGCGAAGCCGACGAAGCGGCCGTCGAACATGGCGGCTTGATAGATCACTGGAGCGCTGCTTCTGATTGCGCGCAGCGTCTGATCGGCGGCGGCGGCCAGGCCCGCTACGGTGTAGTCCGGCCGGTCGATGACTGTGATGTCGCCGAACTCTGGCCGCTGGCGCAGTTCATCGAGATGCCGCTGCTCATGGTCATCGCCCAGTTCGGCGGTGCGGGCCAGAAGTCCGTCTTCGGACGACACTGCCGGGCCCCGGCCGAGCCGAGCGTCGAACGAGCGCAGCAGCGCGTACTCGCAGCGCGCGGCGGCGGCGAGGTCGGAGGCGCCGTAAATGACGCGGTCTTCGCCCCGGTCGGTTGCGACGAACACGCAGCCACTGTAAGTCAGCCCGCCGACACCTCGGTGGCGGTGGAAACCAGCGTGAGGTTACCCGCCGGTGTTGCCGATCAACTCCACACCGCGGCCGTTCCATCGGAACTTCACCACGCTGTCCAGTTCGGGTACGCCGCCGGAGTACTCCAGCGCGACCGTGTCGCCCGTGGTTGCCGCGAGGTCCAAGCCGTTGAACCCATAGGTATCGGGTACCCCAGTCGGGATGAACTTGCCCCGATGGAACAGCAGCGCGCGGGTGTTGGGGTTGTCCGAGTTCGTGTTGGCCCTGATGATCACCGCCGAGAGTTGCGCACATTCGTTGTAGTTGCCGGCGAGCGGTTCGGGGTTCCAGCCTTGGTTGCTGCGCGGGTCGCGGGGCAGGGCGGAAGCCGCCTTGGCGATCTCGGGTGCGGCCAGATCGATCGCGCATGGATCGTCTGCCGCTGACGTGCCGGGTTCCCCGGTAGCCGATTGTGAGGCCGGCGGTGAGGAAGGGGACGGTGTCGAACCCGCTGTCGGCTCCGGCGTCTTGGACGCTGTCGAGTCGCCCGAGTCGCAGCCGGCGAGCGCCAGCACCGCGACGGCTGCCAGCGCACTTACCCAGGTGCCGATTGTCGCGGTCCTGTTCACAAGTGCGCACCGTACCGGCCTCGTTATTGGCGTGGTCGAAGGCGCGCTGGCGGGACAACACAGGGGCTGGCACTAGACTGCCACCTCAATGACGTCTTCGAACGCCGAGCCCGACAATGTTGATCGGGCTAGTGACCTGAGCTTCGCTGACCTGCAGATTCACCCCTCGGTGCTGCAGGCTATCGTCGACGTCGGATACGAGACGCCCTCACCCATCCAAGAGGCAACAATCCCGGCCATGCTCGCCGGCTCTGATGTGGTGGGACTAGCCCAGACCGGAACCGGGAAGACAGCGGCGTTCGCGATCCCGATTCTGTCCAAGATCGACACCTCCAGCCGGATTACCCAGGCGCTGGTGTTGGCGCCCACGCGCGAACTGGCATTGCAGGTCGCGGAGGCGTTCAGTCGCTACGGTGCGCATCTTCGGGTCAACGTGCTGCCGATCTATGGCGGGTCCCCGTACGGCCCCCAGATGGCCGGGCTCAGGCGCGGCGCCCAGGTGGTCGTCGGTACCCCAGGCCGGGTCATCGATCACCTGGAGAAGGGCAGTCTGGACCTCTCGCATCTCGACTACCTGGTCCTTGACGAGGCCGACGAGATGCTTCAAATGGGGTTCGCCGAAGACGTTGAGCGCATTCTCGAAGGCACTCCGGAGTACAAGCAGGTCGCACTGTTTTCGGCGACCATGCCGCCGGCCATCCGCAAGATCACCACTAAGTACCTGCACGATCCGGTGCGGGTGAAGGTCGAATCCAAGACCGCGACAGCCGACAACATCACACAGCGCTACATCCAGGTGGCGGGGGCACGGAAGATGGACGCGCTCACCAGACTGCTTGAGGTAGAGCCGTTTGAAGCCATGATCGTGTTCGTCCGTACGAAGCAGGCCACCGAGGAGGTCGCCGAGAAGCTTCGCGCCCGAGGCTTTTCCGCGGCCGCCATCAATGGTGACATCCCCCAGGCCGTGCGCGAGCGGACCATCGCTGCGCTCAAGGATGGCAAGCTCGATATCCTCATCGCCACGGATGTGGCCGCGCGCGGGCTCGACGTTGAGCGCATCTCACACGTACTGAATTACGA
>DAOUYK010000222.1 GCA_030666145.1 Mycolicibacterium sp.
GGGTCAAAGCCGGAAAGGGAGTGATTTACTCGCAGGTACCGCGCGCGTCAACCCTCGACAGCACCATCGGCAAGACGATGGGCAAGAAGCGCTGCAAGTCTGCGACCACCACGCGCAACCTGCGCACAATCGAGAAAGTCCTGCGCAGCTAGCGCAGGCGGGAGCTGGATATCCGATGACCGGTAAACACTACGCCGACTTGACCGGCGTGTCCGAAACCGCGCTGATGACGCTGATGGCCCGCGCGCAGGAGGCCAAGCGGTCCGACTGCATTCTCCAGGACCCGATGGCGATCCGCCTAGTCGAATCCATCGACCACGACTTCGCCAAGTTCGGGTTTTCCCGGCGCCAGGATGTAGCGCTGCGTGCGTTGATCTTCGACAAGCAGACCCGCCGCTACCTCGTCGACCATCCAAAGGCCACCGTGGTGGCGCTCGCCGAGGGGCTGCAAACGAGTTTCTTCAGGCTTGACGCCTCCGGCCTCGGTGCCCCCCACCAGTTCCGTTGGCTGACTGTCGACCTGCCCCCGATGATCGAACTGCGCCGCAAGCTGCTGCCGGCCTCAGACCGGGTGCAGATGTGTGCGCAATCGGCGCTGGACTTCGCTTGGATGGATCGGGTCGACCCGGGTCAGGGCGTGTTCATCACCGCAGAGGGCCTGCTGATGTATCTGCAGCCCGATGAAGCGCTGGCATTGATCACCGAGTGCGCAGCCCGGTTTCCTGGTGGCCGGATGATGTTCGATCTGCCGCCTTCGGGCTTGGCGGCCCTAATCCGTCGCGGAATGCCGACCTCCCTGCGCTACCGGGTGCCGCCGATGCCCTTCACACTGTCGGTCTCGGAGGCGGCGAACCTCGTCAACACCGTTCCCGGTGTGCGGGCGGTCCACGATGTGCCCATCGAACGCGCCCGCGGCGCAATGCTCAACGCGCTGCTCTGGACGGTTCAGCGTATTCCCCTGCTGGACCCCGTGCGGCCCGTGATCACGCTGCTCGAGTTCGGCTGATCAGCCGAACTCCGACTCCACATAGCGCAGCGCCTCGCCTTGCTCCACGCCGAGTGCACGCGCCGCCGACACGAAAGTGTGGGCCGCAGTCGCCATCGCGAGGTCAACGGGGTCGGAGCGCGCCACAAAAGTGCCGAACCGTCCCCTGGTTTCGACAACGCCCGCGGCTTCCATCTCCCGGTATGCACGGGCCACGGTGTTGGCTGCCAGGTTGAGCTCCCCCGCAAGCTCGCGGACCGTCGGCAGCCGGGCCCCCGGGGCCAGCTGCCCGTCCCGGATTAGATCGATGATCTGCATCCTGAGCTGGTCGAACAGCGGCCCGCCAACGCGCGGGTCCACGCGTATCCAGTCCGCCAATCCAGCCACGTGCCCAGTATCACCCAAGCCAGCTAGTTTGGTGGGGTGCAGGTGACGGTATTCAGCGGTGCGGGAATCTCGGCCGAAAGCGGCGTCCCAACATTCCGCGACGTCGAGACCGGTCTGTGGGCCAATGTGGACCCCTACGAGATCTCCAGCGCGGAGGGTTGGCGCACCCACCCCGAGCGGGTGTGGGCCTGGTATCTGTGGCGCCACCACATGATGCGGGCCGTCGCGCCCAACAACGCCCATCGCGCTGTCGCCGCATGGGAAGACTGCGCTGAGGTTCACGTGGTGACCCAGAATGTCGACAACTTGCACGAGCGCGCTGGCAGCAACCAAGTCCACCACGTCCACGGCAGCCTGTTCGAATTCCGCTGCGACCATTGCCAATCCGTGTATCACGGGGCGGTGCCCGCCATGCCTGAGCCAGTCGAGCGGGTTGAGCCGCCCCGCTGCACGTGCGGGGGGTTGGTCCGGCCCAACGTCGTCTGGTTCGGCGAAGCCCTGCCCGATGAAGCCTGGCAGCGGTCGGTCGATGCCGTGATCAGTGCCGACTTGGTCGTAGCGGTCGGCACGTCCTCAGTGGTCTATCCGGCTGCGGGTCTACCCGAGTTAGCGGTGGCCAACGGCACGCCGGTGGTCGAGGTGAACCCTGAGGCTACCCCGCTGTCGAACAGTGCGACGGTGACGCTGCGCGAGTCAGCGGCAACCGCTCTGCCTGGACTCTTGCAACGCGTGTCAGCACTGCTCAACTGAGTCCCGCCACCGTCACGAGTCACGCTGGCTTCACGGCAATACCGATCGCGACCTCGTTGGTCGGAAGTGGAACCCAGGCGGGGAACGTCCACTCACGGCGGGCACGGTTCACATTGAATCCGGCACCGACAACGGTTTCTTCGGTGTGGCGGTGAGAGTGGCAGTTTCCCGCGACTCTCGGCCAGAATGTGGCGTCGGCGAACTTCTGCAGCCGGGCGTGCGCCCCGCTGCCCGCGACATGTTCCAGGTAGCGCAGCTGCCCTCCGGGACGGAGCAATGAATACAGTTGATTCACAACTTCTTTCGGATCGCCGACCGAACATAGCACCAGCGAGCACACCACGGCGTCGAACTTATCTCCATCGGCGAACTGTTCGACGGTGCCGGTGTCGACCGTCACCGGGACGGGTGTATCGGAGGCAGCGCGAGTGGCTAGTGCCGCCAGCCTGCGCTCGGGCTCCAGGGCTACTACCTCGGTGACCGTGTCGGGGTAGAACGCGAAGTTGGTGCCAGTACCCGCGCCCACCTCCAGGACCCGGCCCGAGAGCCCGGCCAGGTTCTCTCGTCGAAGTCGGCGCAGCGATTCGGGCTCTCGGGCCGAGATCGCCACCCAAAATCGGGCGAAGAACGGGTTATCGACGGTGTCGCTCATCGGCGACCTCCTTCAGCCGGGCCGCGGTCTCCTGCGGCGGGGGTGACGGGCCGATCCTCGCCCCCGCCGTCTTCGCTGATGCCGATTCGCTCATGCAGCTTCACCAGCGGCTTGGGGGCCCACCAATTCCAGCGGCCCAGCACATGCATGAAGGACGGCAGCAGCAGCATTCGGACCAGCGTGGCGTCGGCGATTACCGCAAGAGTGAGACCGACGCCGAACATCCGCATGAACGCCACCTTTGCGGTGATCAACGCTGCGAACGAGATCGACATCAACAGTGCCGCAGCGGTCACCACACGACCGGTTCTGGCCAGGCCAAGGGCGACTGCCTCGTCGTTGTCGGCGGAGGTTTGCCCGGACTTCAGCCAGTATTCGCGGATCCGTGAGACGATGAAGACCTCGTAGTCCATCGACAGGCCGAAGGCGATACAGAACAGCAGCACCGGGATGGTGGCCACCATAGTTCCGGTCGGTGTGGTGCCCAGCGCACCGAGGTGGCCCTCCTGGAAGATCCATACCAATGCGCCGCCCGCCGCGGTGAGCGACAAGGCGTTGAGCACCAACGCTTTCAGAGGTAGGACCACGCTTCCGGTGAGCAGGAACAACAGCACGAAGGTGATGGCCGCGATGACAGCGAGAACCAGCGGGAGTCGGGAGATGATCGCACCGGTGCTGTCCCGGTTGACCTCAGCGACGCCGGTCAGCTGAACATGTTGACCGGCGGGTACCTCCACGGCGTGCAGTCGGTCGAGTTGGGCTTCGGAGGCGTCGCTGAACAACGGCGCCGTGCTGGCCACTGTGAGGAACGCGCTGCCGTCGGCGAAGCCCGCGGCCGCCGAGGGCGGACCGGCTGCGACCCCACCGACGAACGTGCCGCCCGGTGCGGACACCGACGAGACGTCGTCGACGCGGGACAGCTCGGCGGCGTAGCCGTCTAGGGCAGCGGGGGTGATTCCGCTGGTGTTCGGCAGCACGACCATGACGTTTTCCGCGGAGTCGACCGCGAAGTCGTTTCGCAGCTCGTCGCCGACCTGACGTGCGGAGGCCGACGACGGCAGCACCCTGTCGTCCGGGAATCCCCACTTGGCGCTGAGGAACGGCGCGCCAAGCAGCAGCAGAAGGACCACGACCACCAGACCGATCGGAATCGACCTGCGCATCACAAACTTTGAGGATCGATACCAGAACATCTGCTCGACCGGCTTGCGCACTGGCTCGGGCCGGCCGAGGATACGCCTGATCAGCTTGCGCACATCCAGCGAGTCGAGCCGCTCACCTGCGAGCATGATTGCGGCGGGGGCAACCACGATGGCTGCCACTGCCGCGAACGCGACCACGGCGACGCCGGCGTAGGCGAACGATTTCAGGAAATACATCGGGAACAGCACCATCGAGACCATGGACAACGCGACCGTCAGCGCCGAGAACAACACGGTGCGACCTGCGGTCACCATCGTGACCACCAACGCTTGGCTACGCTCGGCTGAGCTGATCGTTCCGGCAGAGTCGGCGCGGTCAGCGAGTTCGTCGCGGTATCTGCTGATGATCAGCAGCGTGTAATCGATCGCCAGGGCGAGTCCCATGGCGATCGACACGTTCAACGCGAAGATCGACACGTCGGTGACCAACGCAACAGCGCGCAGCAACGCCATGGATCCCAGAATCGCGAACGCGCCGACGGCCAGCGGCAAGGCCGCGGCCAGTAGTCCGCCAAAGACCCAAACCAGAACGACGAAGCTCAGCGGAATCGCAATGGACTCCATCATCAGTAGATCTTTTTCGCTCTGGGCATTGATCTGGACATAGGTCATCGCCACACCGCCGGCCCGCACGGTAACCCCGTCGCGGTCATGCACAAGCTCGTCGGTGAGCTCCTTGGCGTACTTCTGGGCGCCGCTCTCGCCGCCAGTGATTCCCGCGACGATCAGACCAGTCTTGCCGTCCTTGCTGATCAGCGCCTGGCTCGCGGCCGGCGGCGCCGTCCACGCCGAGGTCACGCCCCCGACATGAGGGGACCGGGCCAACCCCGCGGCGATGTCGGTACCGACGGTACGTGCCGCAGCTCCTTCGGCGCCCTCGGCCCCATCGGAGGTCACGCTGATCACCAGCTCCATGTCACCCTGGCCGAACTTGTCGACCAACAGTGCAGTGGCGCTGGCCGACTCGGAGGTTGGATCATGGAAACCGCCGGCGGAAAGGTATTGAGTCACGGGTATGCCGACGACTCCGCAGCCCGCCATTACGAGCAGCGCGGCGAGAAGTATGCGACGCGGCGCCGCGATGGCCAACAGAGCGATGCCCTGCAACAAGTGTGGCGTCCTATCCAGAGATATCTCCGCTAACTACCAGCGATAACCTAGCCTGGCCAAGGTTCTACTGCTGAGTTTTCGGGTGTGAAACCGATTCACAGGGCTCTGACGGCCTGATGACTACTCGCCGACAGCCCGCCGACCCTTCCTACCGACCGGTAAGAATTGCCACAATATTGCGAATCGGGACTCAATGAATCCTTAATTCGAGAGGTTACTGTCCAGTATATGTGGATCGACGACACCAGCGCGGATGTCATCAAAGTTGATTTCGATGCCCTTTACCACGGCGACGTCCTGGTGGAGGGAATTACCTCGGAGCAACTTGACGACGAGCAGCTCCTACCTACCGCAGTGTGAAAAAACGCGCCCGCCGCAGTGTGAAAAAACGCGCCCGCTCGGGCGCGTTTTCGCATCTGTCGGTTTGCCGAGCCGCTCACGCGCGCATCGGGCAGAGGTAGCCCGCACATCTCCTGCGCGCTTCCACAGCACCAAATCCCCCAGAACTAAGCCCCAACCTTGTCCCTT
>DAOUYK010000175.1 GCA_030666145.1 Mycolicibacterium sp.
TCCACTATTCGCGACGAAGTCGCAGCTGAACGTCAGACCCGGGCTGCCGCCCTCGCGAACGCGCGCGAAGAGGTCAACGAGTTCACGACCAGGATCAACGTGCTCACCGATTCGCTGCACCGTGACGAGGTCGCCAAAGCGCAAGCCGCGCTGCGCATCGAGCCACTCGAGGAGCACGTGCTCGAGCAGTTCGGAATGGCCGCCGCCGATCTTGTCGCCGAATACGGCCCAAGCGTCCCGTTGCCACCGACGCAACTCGAGATGGCCGAGTTCGAGGAGGCGCGCGAACGCGGTGAACAGGTCACCGCACCGGTGCCGCAATCGTTCGACCGGCCTACTCAGGAGCGGCGGGCCAAGCGCGCTGAGCGTGAGCTCAACGAACTGGGCAGGGTCAACCCGCTCGCCCTGGAGGAATTCGCCGCGTTGGAGGAGCGCTACAACTTTCTGTCCACTCAGCTCGAGGATGTCAAAGCAGCCCGCAAGGACCTGCTCGAAGTCATCGCGGATGTCGACACTCGAATTCTGCAGGTGTTCGCAGAGGCCTACGCAGACGTCGAACGTGAGTTCTCCCAGGTGTTCTCGGCGCTGTTCCCCGGGGGCGAGGGTCGGCTGTTGTTGACCGACCCGAACGACATGCTCACCACGGGCATCGAGGTGGAGGCCCGCCCGCCCGGCAAGAAGATCAAACGGTTGTCGCTGCTATCTGGTGGTGAGAAGTCGTTGACAGCGGTGGCGATGCTGGTGGCGATCTTCCGTGCGCGGCCGTCCCCGTTCTATGTCATGGACGAGGTGGAGGCTGCGCTCGACGACGTCAACCTGGGTCGGCTTATCACGCTGTTCGAGCAGTTGCGGGAACGCTCGCAGCTGATCGTGATCACCCATCAGAAGCCGACGATGGAAGTCGCCGATGCTCTGTACGGCGTAACTATGCGCAACGACGGCATCACCGCGATCATTTCGCAGCGAATGCGGGGCCAGGAGCTGGTGGCCAGCCCCACCTGACGGCCCTGCGACAATGGCGGGGTGTCTGAAGGTCTTTGGATCGCGATCGCGGTCATCGCCGTTGTACTCATAGCCGCGCTTGTCGTCGGCCTGGTGAGGTATCGCCGTGGCCGTATCCGCCTCGCGGCTCCAGATCAGGCCACACCGGTAGACCGCTCAGGCGGTTATGCCGCCTCCGCGGGGATCACGTTCAGCGCATCGGCACCGGCTGAGGCCCCGGCCGGCCCTGATCGGATCGACAGTAGTGGGCTGCCGGCTGTTGGCGATGATGCGACCATTCCGCGCGACGCGCCGAAGCGCCCGATTGCCGACGTACCTCTTCCCGAGCCGCCAATCGAGGCATCCGAGCCGCCAGCCAAGACGCTTGAGCCGTCAGTCGAGGTACCCGAACCGTCAGTCGAGACAGCCGAACCGTCAGTCGAGACGCTTGAGCCCGCGATTGAGACACCTGAGCCTGCGGTCGATGTCGGCGATATCGCGCCTCCGGACGGCCGGCTGGATCGGCTGCGCGGTCGGCTGGCGAAGTCTCAGAACGCGCTCGGCCGAAGCATGCTGGGCCTGCTGGGTGGCGGCGATCTGGATGAGGATTCATGGCAGGAGGTCGAGGACACCCTGCTGATCGCCGACCTCGGGCCGGTTGTCACCGAATCGGTGGTGACGGCGCTGCGTTCAGAGATGGCCAGCAGTCGGGTGCGTACCGAGTCCGACGCGCGCTCGGTGCTGCGCGAAGTGCTGATCGCAGAACTGCAACCCGATCTCGACCGTTCGATCAAGGCGTTGCCGCACGGCGACAAGCCGTCTGTGCTGCTGGTTGTCGGGGTCAACGGAACCGGGAAGACCACGACGGTCGGTAAACTCGCGCGCGTCCTAGTCGCAGACGGCAGGCGTGTCGTACTCGGAGCTGCGGACACGTTCCGCGCCGCGGCGGCTGATCAGCTTCAGGCATGGGCTTCCCGCGTCGGCGCCCAGGTCGTGCGCGGTTCCGAAGGCGCTGATCCGGCCTCGGTGGCGTTCGACGCTGTCGATACGGGAATAACCTCAGGAGCCGACGTCGTCGTCATCGACACTGCCGGCCGCCTGCATACCAAGACTGGCTTGATGGACGAATTGGGCAAGGTCAAACGCGTCGTTGGTCGCCGCGCGTTCGTTGACGAAGTCCTGCTCGTCCTGGACGCGACGATAGGCCAGAACAGCCTGCCGCAGGCGCGCGTTTTTGCCGAAGTCGTCGACATCACCGGGGTGGCGCTGACCAAGCTGGACGGCACGGCCAAGGGCGGTATCGTCTTTCGCGTCCAGCAGGAACTCGGAGTGCCGGTCAAGCTCGTCGGTCTGGGCGAAGGGCCCGACGACCTCGCACCATTTGAGCCGGCCGCGTTCGTCGATGCCCTGCTCTGCTAAGAGCCGACCGCAGCCCGAAAAGGCAGTAGTAGTTTCTCGCGCCGCGGACTTTCTGCCGGTCATGGAGGGCGAAACACGAGCGTAACGACTTGCGGTCGCCCGTTCACGCATTCGAAACACAACAGAAGCACCGTTGAAACGCCTGCCACCGAGTCTCTTCTCCGAGGCCGCTCTGCTCGGCCGTCATCCAAGGAGGTTCACACAAAGTGGTTTTTGCCTTACCAGACGATGCGTTCCTGCCGTTCGGGCCCGGGGGCCTGAGCGCCGGTGACACGGCGTGGGTGCTCACCTCCGCCGCGCTGGTGTTGTTTATGACACCTGGCCTGGCGTTTTTCTACGGCGGCCTGTCCCGGCAGAAGTCTGTCCTCAACATGATAATGATGTCTTTCGGCTCGATGGGCATCGTGAGCGTCATCTACGTGTTGTGGGGCTACTCGATGTCCTTTGCGTCCTCACACACCGGCGGCGAAAACTTCTTGGGCGTGTTCGACAACCCGTTCTCCCTCTTCGGGCTGAGTCAGCTGACTGAGGTTCGGGAGATCGCCGACGTCGACACCTTTGTCCTTGGTGGATTCGGGACGGTGCCCGCCATCGTGTGGGTAGCTTTCCAGCTCACCTTCGCCGTGATCACTGTCGCGCTGATCAGCGGTGCGGTGGCCGAGCGGATGAAGTTCGGCACCTGGCTGCTGTTCGGTGGCGTCTGGGTGACGCTGGTGTATTTCCCTCTGTCCCATATGGTGTGGGGCGGAGGCCTGCTCTCGGGTTCAGAAACAGGTATCGCGGCGAAACTGTTCGGCGTGGACGACGAAGGGGTCGCCAACGTCGCACCTATCGACTTCGCCGGTGGCACTGTGGTGCACATCAACGCCGGCATGGCCGCCCTCGTGCTGGCAATTCTTCTCGGCACTCGTAATGGCTTCGGCAGGATCGCCTTCCGCCCGCACAACGTCCCGTTCGTGCTGCTGGGCGCGGCCATCCTGTGGTTCGGTTGGTTCGGCTTCAACGTGGGTTCTGAAGGCGCGGCCGATATGCTCGCCGGCGCGGTGTGGGTGAACACCGCGGCTGCCACCGCGGCCGCAATGCTGGCGTGGCTACTGGTGGAGCGTATTCGTGACGGTCACGCCACCAGCGTCGGCGCCGCATCGGGTGTCGTCGCGGGTCTGGTTGCCATTACCCCTGCCTGCGGTTCGCTCAGCGCGATCGGCTCGCTGATCCTCGGCGCAATCGCCGGTGTGCTCTCCTCGTTGGCCATCGGGCTGAAGTACAAGTTCGGCTACGACGATTCGCTCGATGTGGTCGGCGTGCACCTCGTCGCCGGGTTGTGGGGCACCATCGGGGTCGGGTTCCTGGCAGTCGAAACCGGCCTGTTCTACGGCGAGGGCGTCCAACAACTCGTCGTGCAATTGGTCATTGCATTTGCGGCCATGATCTTCACCGCGATCATGACTGTGATCGCTGCGTTCATCGTCAAGCCCTTTGGCTGGCGGGTGTCCAAGGAGGATGAGGACACTGGCATCGATGAAACTGAACATGCCGAAACGGCCTACGAGCTCGCCTGATCGGCGACAATTTCCTCGGAAGGGATCGACTACATGAAGCTGATTACTGCGATCGTCAAGCCGTTCACGCTCGAAGATGTGAAGACTGCGCTTGAACAGACGGGCATTCTTGGGATGACCGTCAGCGAAGTTCAGGGTTACGGTCGACAGAAGGGACACACCGAGGTCTACCGCGGCGCCGAATACTCGGTGGACTTCGTCCCGAAGGTCCGCGTGGAGGTCGTGGTGGATGACGCCGCCGTCGACAAGGTGGTGGACGTCATCGTCCAGGCCGCACGCACCGGCAAGATCGGTGATGGGAAGGTGTGGGTCAGCCCGGTCGAGACGGTGGTCAGGGTGCGCACCGGCGAGCGGGGGACCGACGCCCTGTGATTCACATCGTGTGATTCAAATCGTGGAGTGAGAGGTCGCATCCCGGCGAGTACGCGGTGTGAGCGCTGGATCGCGAAGTGCCGGGAGGACAGCTCATGACAGGACAGACACGAGACCCCGCCGCCGGAGCCCCTCAATGGGTGCGCCCGGCGGCGGGTTCGTTACGTCCCGCAGCAGATCTCGTGGCTGCCTGCGACCAGCTGCTCACCGGCAGCTCCCACCATCTCGCCGCCCCGGCGCTGCGCGATGCGCTTCTGGATCTCTACGATTTCTGGCTCACCACAAAAGCCTCGGAGATCGGAATCACCGCGACAAGCGGGTTCGCGATCGTCGCGACGGGAGGCCTCGGCCGAGGCGAGATCCTGCCCTACTCTGATCTCGACCTGATGCTGCTGCACGACGACATGCCCCCCGAGGTCGTCAGTGAAGTGGCCGAGCTCTTGTGGTACCCACTCTGGGACGCCAACGTTCGGCTCGACCACAGTGTGCGGACAGTGCCGCAGGCGCTCAAGGTCGCCGAGGACGACATCTCCGCCGGTCTGGCGATGCTCGAGGCACGTCACATCGCCGGTGCCGCCGGCCTGTCCTCGGTGCTGATCGGCGGAGCCCGCAGCCAGTGGCGCACCGGAATCGGTTCGCGCTTCGACGCACTCGTCGAGCACACCCGGGCGAGATGGCAACGCAGTGGACAGATCGCCCACCGCGCCGAGCCGGACCTCAAGTGCGGAAGAGGGGGGCTGCGCGACGTTCAACTGCTCAATGCACTGGCGATCGCACAAGTGGCCGACGGGTACCCCAGTCGGTCATTGGCGTCGCCGACCGAAACCCTTGGGGAGGCGCACCTTTCCCTACTCGATGTGCGCACCGAGCTACACCGGGTGGCCGGGCGCGGCCGTGAGCTGGTGCTGGCCCAGTATGCCGACGAGATCAGCGCCTCGCTGCACATCGGCGATCGATTCGACCTGTCTCGCATGCTCTCTGACGCGGCTCGCACCGTTAGCTACTATCTCGATGCGGGCATTCGCACGGCGGCCAATTCGCTACCCCGCAGGGGGCTGTCGGCGCTGCGCCGGCCGGTACGCCGTCCGATCGATGAAGGCGTCGTTGAGTTCAGCGGTGAACTGATCCTGGCCCGCGCCGCCCGGCCTGACCGTGATCCTGGACTGATACTGCGGGTAGCTGCCGCATCCGCCACGACCGGTCTGCCGATGGCGGGCTCGACCCTGGCCCGACTGGTGGAAACCGCACCAGAGCTGCGCACGCCCTGGCCACCCCAGGCCCTCAAAGATCTGCTGGTGATGCTGGCCGCTGGACCTTCCGCTGTTGGCACCATCGAAGCGTTGGACCGTACCGGACTGTGGGGCAGGCTGTTTCCCGAATGGGGGGCGGTCCGCGACCTGCCGCCGCGCGACGTCATCCACATCTGGACGGTCGATAGACATTTAGTCGAAACTGCCTCCCGGGCAAGTGCGTTCACGACGAGGGTATCTCGCCCCGATCTTCTTCTGCTTGGTGCTCTGGTACATGACATCGGTAAGGGCCGCGGCGGGGACCACAGCGTCATCGGCGCCGAGTTGGCTACCCAGATCGGCAACCGGTTGGGCCTGCGGCCCTCCGACATCGACATCCTGTCTAAAGTCGTCCGCCATCATCTGCTGCTGGCCAAGACCGCCACCCGACGCGACCTACAGGACCCACAGACGATCGCGGCGACCGTGGACAGCCTGGATGGCGACCCCGTGCTACTGGAACTTCTGCACGTTCTGGCTGAAGCCGACTCGCTGGCCACCGGCCCCGGCGTCTGGGGTGACTGGAAGGCCTCGCTGATCGGGGATCTGGTCCGCCGCACTCGCATGGTGATGGCTGGTGAAGCGCTTCCTCACCCTGGTCCCGTTGATCCTCGGTTCCTGGCGCTGGCCGCGCAGGCGCGGGTGCATGTCGAGCTGGCGCCGACCGACACCGCACACATCTACAGCGTCACGATTATCGTGCCGGATCGCAGGGGTCTGCTGTCGAAGGCAGCAGGTGTGTTGGCGCACAACTCGTTGAGGGTGCATTCGGCGTCCGTCAACTCGCATCAGGGCTCAGCGATCAACACGTTTGCTGTCTCTCCGCATTTCGGCGCCCCTCCGCCGGCTGAGCTGCTGCGTCAGCAGCTGATCCTGGCCATCGAAGGTGAGTTCGACGTGGTAGGGGAACTTGAGTTGCGGGGGGCTGACAGTGCGGAGACACTCCGCATAGGTGATGTGCGTTCCGCCGTCCCGATCAACCCCCCTGGAGCTCGTCCGAGGGTTCTCTGGCATGAAGGCGGTGGGCCGGGACAGCTGGTCGCCGAGGTCCGGGCCGCCGATCGCGCCGGGCTCTTGTCGTTGCTTACAGCGGTGTTCGAACGCGCCGAGGTGGACATCGCATGGGCCAAGGTCACCACGCTGGGTTCGTCGGTCGTCGACGCGTTCGGGATCACGGTGGCACCGGGGAGCGCGGAGAACGCGGTACGGCAGACGCTTGAACACGATCTGTTCGCGGTTCTGCCGGCGCCGCCGGTCAATCAGGTGGAGGAAGCCAGCTGAACGTCTTGACCCCGCGCCGGCCGAGGCCTGCTCAGTGTGCAGGTCGAACCGCGCCAGGCAGACAAGTAGTCTTGGCCTCGTGTTTGAATCCCTCTCGGACCGGTTGACCGGTGCGCTCTCGGGCCTACGTGGAAAGGGTCGGCTCACCGACGCCGATATCGATGCCACCAGCCGCGAGATTCGGTTGGCGCTTCTGGAAGCTGACGTGTCGCTGCTGGTGGTGCGCGAGTTCGTCGCTCGCATCAAGGACCGCGCCAAAGGTGCCGAGGTCACGGCCGCGCTGAACCCTGCACAGCAGGTTGTCAAGAT
>DAOUYK010000032.1 GCA_030666145.1 Mycolicibacterium sp.
GCCAGGCTACCGGAACCGGCGCTGATCTGGGAAATCCAGCTCTTGAAGAGCACCCTCGGGAGGCTGTTCGACGGCCATGGCCAACCGCGTCGACCTCGCCCTACGGGTAGGGCGCGGCTGCAACCAATCCGGCAGCCAGGACGGGGGTGTATCAGGCGCGTGAGCGAACACCCCGCCGGCAGGGTCGTCGGCGTTGTCGCGCCGTACCAAGTCCAGCTCAGGGTCGTAGATCTGGCGGATAACCAACGCGCACAAAGTAATCACCGCGAAGTCGCGCAACAACACGGTCGCCGTGAACCACTGCTCGGGCAGACCCATGTTCTGTTCGCCGAACAGATAGAGCATCCGCGGAACCCAGACCAGCATATCGATCGTCATCCAGGCCAGCAGGATTCGCCGGTGCGGCAGCGCCAGCACGGCCAGCGGTACGAGCCACAACGAGAACTGCGGACTCCACACCTTGTTGGTCAGCAGGAACGCCGCCACCACCAGGAACGCTACCTGCCCCACCCGGGGGCGCTGCGCTGCCGTTAGTGCGATATATCCGATGGCGATGCAACAGGCGGCGAACAACGTCGCGCTGAATATGTTCAGCACGATCGGGGGCTCCCAGAAACCTAGGTCCGGATCGAAGCCGCGCCAGCCGGTGAACGACTTCACGATGTTGTAGATGGAGTCCATATCGTCACCACGTCGGGTGTTGAGCCGGAAGAACTCCGACCAGCCCCGGGGAAACAACACCATCACCGGCAGATTCACCACCAACCAGGTCGCCACTGCTGCCACCGCTGTTTGCCCGACCTCGCGCAGCCGTCCCGTACGGACCGCCAAGATGGCCAACGGGATCAGCAAGAGCAGCGGGTAGAGCTTGGCCGCCACCCCAAGCCCGATGAGTGCGCCTGCCAGCACAGGTCTTCGCCGTGCCCACGCCAGCAAAGCCCCGGCCGCGAAAGCCGTTGCCAGCGCATCGAAGTTGGTAAAGATCTGGAATATCACGATCGGTGACGCAGCGACTAATGCTGCATCCCAGATGCGCCGCGGTCCGGCCAGCATCGCGGTCGCCCACAACGTGATCAGCCATGCCAAGGCGAGACCGAACGCGGCGATGTTGAAGAACATCACCACCTCGGCGACGATCGGTACGGACACCAATTTCGTCAACGCCGTATAAGTCTTGGCCAGCGACATCGCGAGATACTGGTAGATGCCCGTTAAGACCGGGTACTCCATGTAGCGCACAGCCGGGCTACCGTCGAACTGAACGCGCGGCTTACCCTCGGCGTCAGTCTCGACCCAGCTGGATTTGTACGGAAACCTGCCCAGGTTCAACAACTCTGCGGTGTACAGGGGCACCGTATCCGAGTAGCACAACTGGAAATAGGCGCGCTGGTTTTCCCAATTGCCCACCCGCTGATCGGCCCCACCACTGCCGGTGGTCTGCAGACACGCAGCCTTCGTCGAATAGCCGAGCGCCAAGAACACCAGCGCGATGAGCAGCATGACTCGGAGCGGGGTCAGGAACCGGGAACGACCGATCAGCGCGTGCCGACCGACGGGTCCGCCAATGGTTCCTGAGAGTGCGGCGCCGATGGTGTCGGTGCGGCTGGGCATATCGCGGCCGTCCAGGCTGCGCAGGTCATCGGCCAACCGAACCGGTGATTGCCGGGCAGCCGGCGCGGCCGGCGACACCTGGCCAGGTTCCGTCACGGGGGCGGAAGGGGACCCGGTGGCGGTCCAGCGGGCGGCGGCTCTCCCGGCGGCGGCGCCCCAGGCGGCGGGGCGGGCGGTGGCGGCGCGCCCGGAACCCCCTCAGCCGGCGGCGGTGCACCGGCAGGCGGTGGCGGTCCAACTGGCACGGTGGTTGGGGGCCCCCACGGGATCGTGATGCCCGGGGCGATCTCCAGCGTTGGCTGAATCACCGTCTCCGAGGGCGGCGGCGGCTCGGTGGACGACGGAGGCGGGGGTGGGGGTACACCGGCATAGCCACCGATCTTCTCCGGCTTGGGGAACGACTCGTTGTCGGTCCCGTCGAGGGCGCCATCCATCGTGGCCTTCCAGATGTCTGCCGGCAGCCCCGCGCCGTATACCGGTGAGCCCCATTGGGTCACAAGCGGTTTAGTGCCTTCGGTAGTACCCACCCACACCGCAGTCGCCAGCGAGGGGGTGAAGCCGACCATCCACGCATCGCGGTTGGCACCCGTGTCGCCCAGCTGATTGGTGCCGGTCTTCGATGCGGACGCACGCCCACCCGCGAGATTGTGACCATTGGAGTACGCGGCGATCGGCTGCATCGCCGCAGTGACATTGTCAGCCACCGCCTTGTCGATGCGTTGCTCGCCGCTCCGGTCCTCCTGGCCGGCGTCGAAGAGAACCTCGCCCTCGGCGTTGACGACCTTCCGCACGAAGTGAGGTCTGTGGTACATACCCGACGCGGCGATCGTGGCATACGCCGACGCCATGTCCAGAACCCGGGTTTGATACTGGCCCAACACGACTCCGTTGTTCGGCGGACCACCCTCCCCGTCCTCAGACAGGGTGTGATCCACACCGGGGAAGCTCTCGGCAATACCAGCCTGGTGTGCGGCATCGGCGACGTCCTGCGGCCCATTGGCGAGCTTCAACATCAAGCGGTAGTAGCTGGTGTTCAGTGACATCTTCAACGCCTCGGCGATGTTGCAAGTACCGCAGCTCTCACCGCCGACATTCTCGATCTGGATGCCATTCACGTTCACCGGCGAGCTATCCACCTGGTAACCCAGGCCCATTCCTTGCTTCAGCGCGGCGATCAGCGCGAAGACCTTGAATGCCGACCCGGTGGGCAGCCCGGCCTGCGCGAAATCGAACCCGGTGGCATCCGATCCGCCGTAATAGGCTCTGACCCCACCAGATCTCGGGTCTACCGACACCACCGCCGCGCGCATGTCAGGGTCCTGGCCGTCGAGGTAGGTCTCGACCGCATCCACCGCGGCGGACTGCGCCTGCGAATCGATCGTCGTGGTGATCTGCAGGCCTTCGGTGTTCAGCGTTTGCTCGTTGATGTTGAAGATCTCGAGCAGTTCGTTGATCACCTGCCGCTCGATCAGACCGTTGGGTCCGGTCGTCTGGTTCCTCGTGCTGGCCAGGTCCGGCGGCATAGTCGACGGGAATACTTGCACGGCGCGGTCGGCCGGCGACAACGCCCCGATCTCCACCATCCCGTCTAGCACCCAGTTCCATCGCGCTGCCGAGGCATCAGGGTTGACGGCCGGATCAAGCACTGAGGGACGTTGGATGAGCGCTGCGAGCAGAGCGCCCTCTGCGACGTTGAGTTTCTCGACGGGCTTGTCGAAGTAGGCCCGGGACGCGGCCGCTACACCGTAGGCACCGCGGCCGAAGTAGATGATGTTCAGATAGGACTGCAGCACTTGGTCCTTGGACCATTCGCCGGACATCTTGGTCGAGATCACCAATTCCTTGGCCTTGCGGATCATTCCGCCGATGCCGGATCTGGCATCGCCCACCAACGCGTTCTTGACGTATTGCTGGGTGATCGTCGATCCACCCTGCAGGTCCCCACCGAAGAGGTTGTTCTTGGCCGCGCGTATGAACCCAGAGAGGGAGAAGCCGGGGTTCGAGTAGAAGTCCCTGTCCTCAGCGGCCATTACCGCGTCGCGTAGATGCACCGGGATCTGGTCGATCTCGACATCAATCCGGTTACCTTCGGGCGGAACGATTTTCGACAGCTCAGAGCCGTCGCTGGCGAGGATTGTCGAGACCTGTGCCGTGCGGATATCGCCCGGCTTGGGCACCTCAACAATCATGTAGGCCATGCCGAAGGTGAGCGCCGGCAGGACGATCAGCGCTACCACCATCGCGTAGAGGCCGCGGCGCACCCACTTCCAGTTGACCTGTTGCCATGGGCTCGGGTCCCCGCTGGGGGGACCTCCTGTCGGTCCACCGCCACCTGTTGGGGGGCTCGGCGGCCGGGGGGGTTGCCCGGGTGGGGCGCCGTCGAGCGCTCGCTTAACCGCATCGATCGGATCATTCAGGTCCTCCGGCTTCACTGCCCGCACCGAAGGAAAGACTGCGGTCAGCCGGTCGTCGGGTACATCAGGGGTTGCCGGTGGTGGGGGATCCTGAGGAGCCTTTCGATGCGCGCCGCCAGCGGCGGGCGGATGTGGTGGACCCTCGGCGCGATGGGGGGCCCGTGGGCTCACGTCGTCAGTCATCTGGCCCTCCAGGGCGTCATCGGCTGACCGATCGCGCCCCTCGCTATTCACTGGCGGTGCGCGCACGACCGCGCGCCGTCTGAGTACGTCGTGGGCCGGGTGAGCCCGTGGGGGGCTCTAGCGCGCCGAGTTTGTACGACTTGACTAGGTGGTTCCAACTGCAAGTGCGGCACACCTCCACCACGTGCACAGAAAATTCGTCGTAGCGTGTCGCCAGCAGGACTAGCTCCTCAGCAGTACGCGCAGACCCCGACACCGGGCCGAGTTGATCGCCGAACACCCAAGACACCAATGTCAGCTGTTCCTTGCGGCAGATCGGGCACATCACCGAACTGGGTTTGCCGTGGTACTTCGCAGCCCGCAACAGATACGGATTGGCGTCACAGACCTCTGAGACGCTGGTCCGCCCCGAGTAAACCTCGGCCAGCAGAGACCGGCGCCGCAAGGCGTAGTCAACCACCTGTCGCTGGAATCGCACGGGGACCAGAGTACGTCGGTACGGCCACTGCCGAGGCGCGACTGGCGGTCCGCCCGCCCAGCCTACGGGTCCGCATCAAGCCCGGCCTGCTCCACCGCCAGTCGAACTCCTGCGATCGTCGTCGTGGTTTCGTGTATCGCTTCCGGCGCGATCGAGCTGACGGGCTACGTCTCCAGTGAGCTTCGGTGAGTGTGGCGATGGCCACATCCGGCTGAACTATCAGGCTGAACTAGCGGGCTGAACTCGGACGGATCGGGCTGAACTCGGACGGCTCAAGCAGGCAGATCCCGTACCCGAACAGCTGGGGCCGCGGCGCTGCGGTATGCGGGCCTCGCTGGGGCCGATCCAGTACTGACCGGGTACCAATGTGGCGTTTAATATATCGGCGCGATACTATTGTCCGAGGTGTTGAACCGTCGTAGCGACGGCCTGATTGCGCGAGGAGGTGGCCCGAATGCTCGAACTGGCTGTTCTGGGCCTACTCCTGGAATCCCCCATGCACGGCTACGAGCTGCGGAAACGGCTGACAGGCCTCCTCGGCGCGTTTCGGGCATTTTCCTACGGATCGTTATACCCGGCGTTGCGGCGCATGCAGGCAGAGGGTCTGATCGTTGAGGACGCCGCCCCCGAAGGCACCGTCAAAGTCCGTCGTGCCCGCCGCGTCTACCAGCTCACTGAAGCCGGTCAGCAGCGCTTCACCGAGTTGGTCGCCGACACCGGGCCGCAGAACTTCTCCGACGACGGGTTCGGAGTCCACCTCGCGTTCTTCAATCGCACGCCCGCTGAGGCGCGGATGCGGATCCTCGAGGGGCGTCGCCGTCAGGTGGAGGAACGCCGCGAAGGCCTGCGTGAAGCAGTGGCGCGCGCAAGTAACTCGTTCGACCGGTACACCCGCCAACTCCACCAGCTCGGACTGGAATCCAGTGAGCGGGAAGTCACATGGCTCAACGAGCTGATAGCGGCAGAAAAGTCCACGCAGGAGCGCGCGGATCAAACGTGAACACATCGACCAATGCGGCGGTGGGCAAGCACCAGCATTACTTCCCAGTTACAGAAAACGCCGGAGTAGGACAAGAGGAGACAACGTCATGACCGCAAGCAACGACGTCAGGGTCGCGATCGTCGGCGTGGGCAACTGCGCTTCCTCGCTCGTGCAGGGCGTGCAGTACTACAGAGACGCCGACGAGAACGCCACCGTTCCCGGCCTAATGCACGTCAAGCTAGGCGGGTACCACGTGCGCGACGTCAAGTTCGTCGCCGCGTTCGACGTGGACGCCAAGAAGGTGGGTTTCGACCTATCCGAGGCCATCTTCGCCTCGGAGAACAACACCATCAAGATCGCTGACGTCCCGCCCACCGATGTCGTCGTGCAACGCGGGCCGACGCTCGATGGCATCGGCAAGTACTACGCCGAGACCATCGAGATCTCCGACGTCCGACCCGCTGACGTCGTCAAGGCCCTCAAGGACGCCGAGGTCGACGTGCTGGTTTCCTACCTACCGGTGGGTTCCGAAGAGGCCGACAAGTTCTACGCCCAGTGCGCCATCGACGCCGGCGTTGCGTTCGTCAACGCGCTGCCGGTCTTCATCGCTTCGGACCCGGTATGGGCCAAGAAGTTCGAGGACGCCGGAGTGCCGATCGTCGGCGACGACATCAAGAGCCAGGTCGGTGCCACGATCACCCACCGCGTAATGGCCAAGCTGTTCGAGGATCGCGGCGTGCAGCTCGACCGCACCATGCAGCTCAATGTCGGCGGCAACATGGACTTCCTCAACATGCTCGAGCGTTCGCGCCTGGAGTCCAAAAAGATCTCCAAGACCCAGGCCGTCACGTCCAATCTGCAACGCGAGTTCAACACCAAGGACGTGCACATCGGTCCGTCAGATCACGTCGGCTGGCTCGACGACCGCAAGTGGGCCTACGTCCGGCTGGAGGGCCGCGCCTTTGGTAACGTGCCGCTGAACCTGGAGTACAAGCTTGAGGTGTGGGACTCTCCCAACTCCGCCGGCGTCATCATCGACGCGGTGCGTGCCGCGAAGATCGCCAAGGATCGCGGTGTCGGCGGGCCCGTCGTCGCCGCCTCGGCGTATCTCATGAAGAGTCCGCCGGAGCAGTTGCCCGACGATGTCGCCCGCGCCCAGCTCAACGACTTCATCGAGGGCTAGCAGATAACTTTCGCGCCGAGCGGGAGCGGCATGTTGACCGAATTGGTCGCTCCGGAAATAGATGTCGGCTTGCCCATCGACAGCCTTGCGGGGTAAGACCTCGGGAGCAGCATAGGGCAGGGTGGCCAGCACTGAACCGGTGGTCGGGGTGGGCTGGCCCAGGATACCAAATCGACCGCAAACACCTCGCCGACCTCGTGGCAGCGATGCTGTTGTCCGCCAACTACATTTCGACCGCACTGCCGAAATCTTTTACCGCCGAACCCGCCCCAATTTTGGGAGACAAGCCCTAGTCGGAGCGGCGGGCCGGGGGGTGTCCAGAGACCGCTAACGCCGCGGAGACCGAGTGTGGCTCGCCGAGCCATCGCTTACATTGCATGGGATGCGTCGACGGATGATCGGAGTTATGGGTGCTGGCGATAACGCCACACCAAAGGCTGTGGCTTGGGCGAGCCACCTGGGTGCGCTCATCGCGGGGCAAGGTTGGGTGCTGCTGTCCGGCGGCCGCAACGCCGGCGTCATGGACGCGGTGAGCTTAGGCGCGCACAAGGCTGGTGGCACAGTGGTGGGGATCGTGCCGAAGGCCGACGCCGCGGAAGCTTCGGACTTCCTTGACATCGCGATCGTTACTGGAATGGGCAACGCCAGAAACAACATCAATGTCCTATCCAGCGACGTCGTTATCGCCTGCGGTTACGCCGAAGCAGGCACCCTCTCGGAGATCGCGTTAGCGTTCAAGGCTGGAATACCGGTCGTGTTGCTCACCGAAGATGACGAGGCTCGGCGATTCCTCGAACGAACTGGGCGCGGCTTGCTCCACCCAGCGCACACTCCCGAGGAAGCGATCGTCATCGCCCGCGATCTACTTGACACTTAGAGATACTGTGGCATAGCGAATCTCGTACTCAATCCTCTTCGGAGGACGCGGGGCTGAGGGTCCGGCCAGGGTGGTGTCAGGGCCGGTGGTCTACTGAGGGGGACCCCGGGTATTACCCCTGGGGGGAGCGCGTTCGCAACTAAGTAAATAGGCGGTGAAACGAACGATCCGGCCCATCCGCGCGTTTGTTGTAGGAAATGAAGTGTTTCGTGAGACAGGCCGTGGTGTGGTCGGCGTGAGACGAATCGCGAATGCGCAGTCCAGCGTTGCGGGCAGATGTAGCCGATCATGAGAACCTACAGTTCTCACGGAGCGTGGCGGAATCTCACGAATGATGGCGGAGTGATGGAGGATCCGCCAAGTTCCTGCGATGCACGGGTTATTCAATCCCAAGGCTGCGCCGACGGCCATGTGACTATCTATCAGGTCACCAGAGCAGTCTGATCGCGCCCCAACGGCCCCCGCCACAGTGGGGCCCCCACCGCCGGATCTGACACCGAAAGTAGGGAATGAAGTGCCCTGCCCGAGACCGTGAACGGCTGCTATAAAGTCGCACTCATCTGCGGCCCCTAGACCAGCAGCGGCACAATGGCTGCCGACAACAGAGCCATAACAGCGACGACCGGCCAAAGCGCACCGGCCAGGACAGCGAACGCTACTCGCGTAAGAAGCCTTCCTTCTGTACCTGGATCGGAAAACCGGATGGCGCCGCCGATCACAGCCAGCGTAATAACGAGAGCGCCGCACAGGTACGTTGTGAGCACGTGGATCACCTCATCTGTTCGTGGGTTACTTCACTCCATATTGCAGAGATACGCTGTGCTCCACCCAACGGCGGCCTGAGGCCGACCTGAGGAGTCGGTAACGAAACATTTACGGCCAGGCCCCGTTGTTGATTTCAGTAACGAAACATGCACAGCCAGGACACGTTTGGGAATTCATTATCGAACCATGCACAGCTAGAAGCGATTTAGATTTCGGTCAGCCCGTGCTTACGTACATTCACGCTTTCGTGAGAAACATGCGATGGCCGATATAGCTGCTACGGGGCCGGCGTCCTTACACCTAGCGTCCCGTCGTTCTAACGGACGTTCTGGCCTCGGCGCAGGGCCGTTTTCGACCATCACGTCAAAATCTCCTTCCCTCGCAGTACCTTTAGATCTCAGCTGGTGCCATTCGGTTGGTTCGTCCAATGGCGTTAGGGGTTGCGGGCCAGCAGGGACACCTTCAAGTCGTCGATCAGCGGGTCGAGGTATTGGGACCGGTATTCGCCGTCGCCGACCGCGCGGGCAGTATCGTCGAGGTTTTGGACCGCCTGGCCCGCCAGCGAGGCGTGCCGAGCTGGGTGCGTTTCGACATGGTCCCCGAGTTCGTGGCCCAAGCGGTCAATGATTGGTGCCGGTTCAACGGCATAGGTTCGCTGCTCGTCGATCCCGGCTTGTCTTGGCAGAATGCCTGGATAGAATCATGCAACGTCCGGCTACGCGACGAACTTCTCAACTCCTGGCACTTCGACTCACTGGGCGAAGCCCTGGAGCGCCGGTATCGCAACTGGATCACTGAAAGCGAGAGTTATCTCTTCGGTGATTGCGCGCCTTGAGATAGCGGCCAGCAGAACAGTTCCGCGTGAGCTGGAATTCGGCGATGTTGAGTCCCGCTGCCGTGAAAACGCAATGGCCGCTTTGGACGTTGGAGTTCAGTGCATTTCAACTCGATCACCCGCCCATCCCTGTCGCGATGGCTCTGGAGTGGGGCGCAGTACTTCAGCTGGATGGAAAGCGCTGCAAGTAGTGGAAATGTTCGTAAACCACAATCGGATTGAGAGCCAAGTCTTTTGGGCCGTGCGCCGCGTACGTATCGTCAACTGACGAATAAGGCCGTGGCGGATAGTGACGAACAGCAAGGCGTCAACGGGACATCCTGATTACGAATCCAGCGGCCGCTAGGAAATGACACCCGTTGTGAGACAAATCGGTGATGACAGGGCGCGACACACGTGACGAAACCGCAGTTCAGAGGATCGCAAATGACACGGAGTTTGAGAACCTACAGCCAAGCTCGTTCGCTTCACCCGATGGCGGTTAACCGCCGGATCGTGCTGAGCAGCAACCACCGCGGCGTGTGCCGGCCGATCAAGCGGGTGACGACGTTGGCCACACCGGGGACGACGATCCCGTCGCCGCTCTCCACGCCGCGAACACCGGCCTCGGCGACCTCAGCCGGGTCCAGCCACATCGGCTTGGGTAGCGCCGATGCGCTTTCCTTCATGCCGGGCTCGTCCATGAACTCAGTCTTGACCGGCCCGGGGCACAGCGCCGTGGCATTAACGCCGGTCCCGTGCAGCTCGGTGTGCAGTGCCTGGGTGAAGGCGAGCACGTACGCTTTCGTCGCGGCGTAGCCGGCCTGGCCGGGTATCGGTTGGAATGCGATCGTTGAGGCGACGTTGAGCACCGCTCCACGGCCGCGGTCCACCATGGGCGGGACGAACGTGCTGCACAACGCGGTGACCGCCTCGACGTTGACGCGGACCATGCCAACCTCGCGTTCGGGGTCGAGCTCGACGAACTTGCCGGCCGTGCCGTAACCCGCGTTGTTGACCAGCAGCTCGACCGTGAGACCGAGCTGGGCGACGCGGTCGGGCACCTCGGCGCGCGCTGCCGGGTCGCTGACGTCGCAGCCGAGCACGTCGACCCGGACACCGAACTCGTCGGACAGCTCGGATGCCAGGCTTTCGAGCCGGTCGACGCGCCGAGCGAGCAGCACAAGGTTCTGGCCACGCTTGGCGAGCGCACGAGCGATCTCGACGCCGATACCCGACGACGCACCGGTGATCAAGCAGGTCGATTCCGGTGATGGTTCAGCCAGGGCCATGGTCGCTCCAATCAGGTCATGCTCACGGCATGGGGCATGTCAAAAGCTACTCGGCCATCGCCGGCCGCAACTTAGTAAGACCCGACATGGACCAATCAGTCAAGCCACCGCCCCGCGTGGGTTGGGCCGCTTCGCCTCTCGGCGGCGCGTCCACGTTCGGACTATCCCGAACTTCGCCAAATATCCGGCACACGCGCCGAGCAAGGCGAACTTAGTCAACGCGGCATTCTTGGCTCGGCTCGCGTTCTGTTCTACGTTCCGGTGATCTAGGACGCGCAGCAGTGAAATACCTGCGACGGCATCGCTAACCACCGCCGCGACTACCAGAACCGACACAGCGCGGCGATGGCGATTGCGCCGAGCAGTGCGGTCAAGCAACAGCCCGATAAGAAATCCGTAGTTCAGCATGTAGCCGAAATCGTGGTGATGTCGTGACTCGCGAAGGTCAACCCCACTTTTTCAGCTGAGCCTCGTGCGCGAGAATGCAACCCATGGTGGAACGCTTGGAGAAGGCTGTCGGGGCAACGATCTTTACATCTTGCGTCCTGCATAGCGGGTCTGCCGCGGCTTTTGCGATCGAGCAGGCGGCGGCGGACGAGATGCTGCGCGCATCGAACGGCTACCAGGGCTCCCAGACTTACGTGGGCGCCAGCGGTGCCGACGTCAGCGTCGTCCACCGGTTCGACAGCGCAGGCGCAGCGCAACGCTGGCTCGACGGCGCTGAGCTCGCAGAGATCGACGCCCGAGTCCGTCCACTCCTGGAGAACGATCCGGTTCGAAGCCTCGTACTCCCCTCGGTTGGGTCTGGTGGCGCAACATCGCTCATAAGTACGAGCGTGCGGCCAGGCTTCGACGACCGGTTCGCCGATTGGCAGGGGCGAATGGCAACTGCGCAGCAGAGTTTTCCCGGCTACGTCGGGCAGCGAGTCCAGGCCCCCATAGCCAGGGTGAACGACAAGTGGGAGTCGATAGTCACCTTCGACAGCGAAGAGAACCTCAGCCGCTGGAACGCCAGCGACGAACGACGGCAGATGCTCAAGGAGAGCGAGCCCTACGTCGAGCGATACGACGTGCGCCCCGCCGCGTCGGCCTTCGAGAGCTGGTTCACCGACGTCGGGCGGGACGTCCCGCCGCCCTCATCCTGGAAGCTCAGCGCCATCGTCCTCCTCATGCTCTATCCCGTCGTCATGCTCGAAATGCTCTCGCTGAGCCAGGTGATCGATCGCCTGATGAATTCATGGGCCGCGCCACCGGTAACTACCGCAGTGGGAGTCTTCATCGGCAATGCTGTGAGTGTCGCGGTTACCGGTTTCCTGTTGATCCCCTGGGCATCCAAGAGACTTGAGTGGTGGCTGGTGCCCCCCGAATCGATGAGGGTCCGAAGAGCCATCCAGGGGGGCCTGCTCATGCTCGGCGCGTATGCGTTGAGCGTGCTGGTGTTCATAGTCGTGATCTGGGGTAATCCCGGTGTCATGTCTTGGGCTCGGCATTAATGGCAACGCTGCTGCGTGACCTCGACACCCCTTCTTGACTCCGCGACCGGCGCACCGTCTAGTGGACACGAACCCTAACCCACGACATTGGTCCCCACGGCCACGCGGACCTCGTAGCCGGGAGGCAAGTCATGGCAACAATTCACCGCGGAAACATCTTCCACATCGGAGGTTCACCGCTCGTGCTCGAGGCGGCTGAGCATCTGGCTCACTTCGAGGACGGTGCCCTCGTCATCGACGACGCTGGATTGATCTCCTGGTGCGGTGACTGGACAGAGTTGCCCTCAGAGCACGCCGGCGCAAGTGTGGTAGATCACCACGGCGCTTTCCTGCTGCCAGGGTTCATCGACACCCACATGCATTTCCCGCAGGTGTGGAACGGCGATTCCTACGGCGGTGGGCAACTCCTTGAGTGGCTGAACAGCTGCATCTTCCCTGGAGAGGCGCGTCTTGAAGACCCGGAGTTCGCTCACTGGGCAGCGGTCGAATGGTGCGACCGGATGATCACCGCGGGCACCACCATGGGCCTGATTTTCGGTTCAGCGTTCCCACACGCGCAGGACGCATTGTTTGAGGTTGCCCGTCAACGCGGTCTCAGATTGATCAGCGGCCACGGCACGCAAACCGTCGGGCCGCCTTCTGCATCTCGCCTGATCGTTAGCGAGGAACAAGCCATCGAACTAACACGAAGCGAAATCGAGAAGTGGCACCCACTTGACGAAGAGCAGCGAAAGCTTGCACTCCAATTCGTCGCGGTCGTACCTCGCTTCAGTCTTTCTGTCACCCGTGAGACTTTGGGCAATCTTGGCGAGTTGTACGACGAATACCGAAGCCGCGGCGTCTACTTCACCTCCCACTTGAACGAGAACGCCCGACCTGGCGACGGCGAGGTCGATGCTGTTCGGGCCGAATACGAGGTCGACACCTATCTGGACACCTACGACGGCCGTTGGCTTCCCGGATCAAGGCAGGGCGGCAAGGGCTTCCTCGGGCGCCGCAGCGTCATGGCCCATTCGGTTCACTGCCAGGACTCCGAGCTTGCACGAATGGCCGAGACGGGCACGTCGATCTCACACTGCCCGGTTTCGCAGCTCTTCCTAGGCTCGGGCACGATGCCGTGGCGGCGAACAGTGGCCTCGGGTGTCAATGTCTCGATCGGCAGCGACTACGGTGGTGGAGACGAGTGGTTCGTGCCGCAGATCCTTAACGCCTGTTTCAAACAGCACATATCGGAACGCGCGATCGTCGGAATCGACCCGCCCCCCGAAGTGGACGAGTCGGTCTCGATCCACCCGGCCGAACTGCTGTTCACCGGAACGCTCGCAGGCGCGCGCGCACTGGACCTCGAGGATCGGATCGGAAACTTCGGTGTCGGCAAGGAGGCCGACTTCGTCGTGCTCGATCCGTCCGCCTGGGATATGTACGACCAGTCGCTGCACAACCGCCCCCGAATGGGCGACCCAATTCAGGATCGAGACGCGTTGCTCTTCACCGTCCTCATGATGGCAAGGGAGAAGGCGCTGACAGCCACATACGTTCGTGGGCGCAAACTGCAGACCGCGACCGACCGCTGAACCTCGACGCCCCTAATCTGCGGCGGCTTCAGCGGCGTCCCAGCCGATCTGGACGATCTCCGAAAACACCTCGGCGTCCTCGAGTAACCGGCTCGCCGCCGCGCCCTTCAGGTCGGACACAGCGCAGCCCCCGTTTTCGCCGCCGGCCATGTCCTCGCCCGAGTCTCCGCTTCAACCAGCCTCTGACCGTGGCGCGGACCTGCACATGGCCGGAACCCCAGGTATGCGGCGTCATCGAACGATGCAATTGCCCCGGAGAAGGGAAGTCCGTGCATCACCTCCGCGGAGTCGGCGAATTTGGTTTGCAGCGCGAGCGCTGAACCACCGATCCATTCCATGGCAGAGTCCTCGGTGGGCCACCGGGAACATAGGGCGTCGTAGCTGTTCTCGATTAGGAAATAGATATGCGATTGGGGCCGGCTACCATCGCTCCCGGTTGACTCTCACTGTGTTCCAACGGGTTTCGTGCTGTCGGTCGGTCGCTAGGCTCCGCCTAGCTTCACTTCCGTATGATGACCCCTACAGCCTGTTCCCCAGCTGCGCCGTGACACTGGCCTCCTGCAGATCGAGCCGTTCCAGCATGGCCCGAACGACCTCGTCGTCGATACCGCCTGCGTCCCGCTCCCCGATCAGCGCGGCACGCTGGGCGCCGAGCACCCGGCGGTACAGCGCCGAGAAAGCCTCGGCTTCCGGAGTTGCCGATTCGGGGTCCGGCATCTGGTCGGCATCGCGGGCGTGCCGGGCGATGTGGTGCCGGATCTCAACCGCCGTGGCGTTGTCCAACCCGGGCGGCGGGTTTTCCTCGAAATCCTCCAACGCGGTGTCGGCTGCCTCGTAGACAATCCGCTCGGCCTTGGTCGTTTCGGCGACCGCGTGCGCGCGGTCTCCTTCGGAAGACAGCTGCAGCCGACGAATCAGCGGCGGCAGCGTCCAGCCCTGCAACAGCAGCGTACCCACGCTGACCGCAAAAGCGATTGCCTGGATGGTCGCCCGCTCGGGGAAGGGCTCACCGTACACGGTGGTCAGCGGGATTCCGGACGCGGCGGCCAGCGTCACCACACCGCGCATCCCCGTCCAGGACACCACGACGCTCTCCTGCAATGTCAGCGATCGCCCGGCGGCGAACGCGTGCCGGTCGCGGCGTTGCTTCGTACCCAGTAGGCCTAGCCCACCCCACATGGGGATCGGGACACTCCGCTTGGTTTCAAGCTGCCGGGCCAACACCCCGCGACCGAACATCAGGAACACGCAGGCCGGGCGAACGGCCAGCACCACCGCCAGCACCACCGCCGAGGCCACCGCGACATCGACCAACGACTCGTGGGTCTCGTAGACTTCCACAAGCACGAACCGCAACTGCAGCCCGATGTAAGCGAAAACAAAGGCCTCCAGCATCACATCAAGTGCGTTCCACACATAGCGTTCCTGCAGCCGGGTCTGATATCCCGCGTGCAGTGACCGGTGGCCCACAACGAACCCAGCCACCACGACGGCCAGCACCCCCGAGGCCTGCAGGTGCTCCGCCGCGATGAACGCTGCGAACGGCACTACCAGGCCCTGAATGGTTTCCAGTCCGGGGTTCGCCAGGCGCCGGCGAACCCACAGCGCGATGTAGCCGATCCCGGCACCGACCAATGGCCCGAGGACCGCGCTGTAGGCGAACAGCAGCACCGGATTGTCGATGAACTCAGGGCTGCCCGCAACTTGTGCCACCGCGAAGGAAAACAGTGTCAGCGCGGCGGCGTCGTTGACCAGGCTCTCGCCCTTGAGGATCGCCATCACTTTTCTGGGCAGGCCCAGTTTGCGCCCGACGGCCACCGCGGTGACAGCGTCCGGCGGGGCTACCACCGCGCCAAGCACCAATGCGGTGGCGAATGTCAGGGGCGGCGCCAGCCACCACGCGACCCCGGCAACGGCGAAGGCGGTGACCAGCACCAGTCCGACACCCAACCCGAGAATGGGTCGAATGTTGCGCAGGAAGGTCGGAACCGAAAAGTTCAGCGCCGCCGAGTACAACAGTGGCGGCAGCACCACTGTCAGCAGCACCCCGGATGGCAGTTCGATGCCCTTGAATTCGGGAGCAAAGGACACGACAAAACCCACGACGACGAGGACGAGGGCCGGTTCGAGGCCACGACGACGGGCGATGGCGGTCACCATGATGGCGCCACCGATGACGAGGATCAGTTGCATTAGCCCATTGTCGCTGTCATCTGCTGGCCGTGCCCCCCGACTCGTGTTTGGCGCCGCGGGCACCAGAAGATGTTGCGGTCGTCCAACTCCGCTTTACCGATCCTCGTCCCCCACACTCGGCACGGGTCGCCGACGCGGCGATACACGTAGGTGCGGGGGCGCGGGCCCGGCAGTTGACAGGGCGGTCTCCACGACCGTTTTGGTCAGCTGTTTGAACATCAGGTCTTGTCAACGACAGGCCCTGTTCCAGAGCCAGCCGGATCAGCTCGCCGGGCATCGCTCAGCGTGTCAGTGCCGGCGACAACGTTGAATCGACAGTCCCACTATGATCACGCCGCATGACTGAGAGGGTATCTGGACCGGCGTCGGTACCAGCAGAGGCCCGCGAGGTAGCACCGCTCGATATTGCCGGCTCCGGGGTCATGCCGCCCGTTGCTGCCCGGGTGCGCCGCCTTTTCTGGGGGCTTGAGCGGTTGGCGCCCTCGTTGGGATCGCGGTGGGCAGTCGAGTTGTGGTGCACCCCGCCCGTTCTTGAGTCGAGCATGCGTATGCCGCCCGGTGTGCCACCAGGGACATCGATACAGGCGTTCTGGGATGGACATCGGATCGCCGGGGAGGAATGGGGCGAGGGGCCGCCGGTATATCTGGTACACGGTTGGGGTGGCCAGCGCGCGCATTTGGCAGTGTTCGTCAAACCGCTTGTGGAGGCGGGGTATCGGGTCGTGGCTTTCGACTTGCCCAGCCACAACGAATCGGATCCGGGTGCGCTCGCGCCCGGGCGCACCACGGCCATCGAGTGTGCCAACGCGATTGCGGCCATGATCGAGACCCATGGGCCGGCGCATGCGGTGGTCGCCCATTCACTCGGAGCGAACTCGACCGTATTGGCGGCGACTCGGGGCGCACAGGTTGGCCGCTTGGTCTTCTTGGCGCCAATGGGAGAGTTTCCGCTCTATCTTGACCTGTTCGCCGCACGCCACGGCTTCGGCCGCCGGATCCGTTCGGGCCTGCAGCATCGTCTCGAAAAACGCATTGGTATGCCACTGCACGAAACGAACATGACGTGGACCGGTCGACGAGCCAACTATCCGCCGCTGCTTCTCATCCACGACCCCGACGACCCGGACAGTCCTCATGCCGCCAGTGAGCGCGTGGCCGCGGCATGGCCGAGTGCACGCCTGCTCACCACACGGGGGCTCGGCCGACTGGCGCATTACCGAATTCTGCGACACCGCCACGCGATTCGCGCCGGACTGGATTTCATCGGCCACCGCGTCACGTAGCGGCCGCCGCATCCACATTCGCCAACTCGACCGGCATCGACGCCAAACCGCAGCACCGGAAGCGTCATCGGTTACATGTGCACCAAGGAATGGGTGTGTCTTTTTCTACATTCGGAGCGCCGGCCGCGGCGTAGCGTTGTCGTCATGACCGTGTACGCGCTGAACTTGTTCGACGTCGCGGACCGCGACGAGTACCTGGCCTACTCCAAGCGCTCGCCGAAGGAAGTCGCCAGGCACGGCGGCCGAGTCGTCGCGCTCGGGCAGTTCCGCGAATCGATCACCGGTGACATTGAGCCCCGCAAGGTGCTGATCCTCGTTGAGTGGGACTCCAAGGACGCATTCGACAGCTATTGCAGCGACCCCGGGCTCGCCGACTTGCACGCCCACCGGGAGAACGGTTCGTCGTCCTACATTTGGCACCTCTTCGACCGCTTGGACGATCTGCGCCCCCTGCTTAAGCTCGTGTGATAGTAGTCGATCTGCAACACTGAATCCGTTGGCTGGCAATGCACGACGTGATCCGCGCGATGTCCACTGTCGGCGCCCGCAGGGGTGGGGACGACTCGTGGCCAGCAGACCTTCGGTCAGTGGTTAGCCGAACTCGACTAAACACGATGAGCGATACGGCTAAAGCATAAGCGGATAACGCGATGAGGGCGGTGCCGGCGGCCGTGGTGGGGTCATCGGTTCACGCGGCGACCGTGATGCCGGATTCGATGAACGCCGATGGCGGCCTAGGCGAGCAATTTCAACTCTTCAGTGACGCAGCGATCTCTGGCATGTCTCCGAATCGCATTGCGCCCGTTGTCCGTAGAAGTCCCGCGCTGGTTTTACTGGTCGACTTGAGGGTTTGTCGTCGTGAGAACGCCCGCGTCTTGCAGACCGTTCCTCGCCTCGAGGAGGGTCGTGAGGTTGTGCAGATGCTGCAGGCCCGGTTCTGGTTCGCCCTCGTCGAAGGACGGTCGCACAGGCCAACGTCGGGAGATTTGAGATCACTTAAGGCCCAACGAATCTGACGATTCGTGGAGCGCATGTCCGCCTCATGATCCTGTACCGACCCTCGTCAGCTCGATTAGCTGCGCCTACTCTTCTCCGGTTGAAGGGGCCAGATTCGTTCGAAGGAAGCTTCGTTCACTCCGAAGGCCATTGCCCCTGGGAGCGCATCCGGCTTGGATCCCTGCGCTCAGAAGCTCCAACACCGTTTCCGCGCTCTGTAGGCCATCGCGAAGAACAGCAGAATGACCACCAAATACGGTCTCACGAATTCACGGGGCGGGTGCGCGCCGGTTTCTGACCGGTTGCCGGTGCGGCAGTCGCCTCAGGGGCCGTGTCGCGTGGCCTAGCGCGTATCCCGGTCCCGCACTCGTTACTCGCTCTTGCGGTGGGTCACCACCGGGAGTCGGAGGGAAGGAATACGAACCCCTCCAGAATGGCTTGGCTATCACGCTGATAGGTGGGATTTTCGGGTTCCGTGGTCGCCACGATCAGCGCTAATCCATGGGTCTTGTTTTCGGATTCGGCTGCCGCCATCAACACCTTGGCGGACAGCGTGGCTGTCACGCCTTCCGGGCTTACAGTCATCTCGGTAATGTCCTCCCGCCCGGGTGGTTGGGGGATCGTCATCGTGGTTTCGCCCCTTGTGCTTTGGGGGATGTCGATCAAGGGGTAGTTGACATTGTTGCAGTCGGCCACCGTGGGCGTGAGAGTTGCAGCACCCAGCAGCATAACTGAGAGGGCGACGGTGAGGCGGTGTCCCCAACCCTGGCGGCGAGGATCGCGCGCTGCTGGCGCGGTTGTCATGAATGTTCTCCCCTGTGTGGTCGCGGTCCCCTGCGGGCCGCTTCATAGATGATTGACCGCGACGCACATCGCGATCCATCGCTCGTACGGGGGATTCGGATCACTCTCAGGTGTCGTTGAGCTCACCCTTGGGTGTGATACGTCAGGATCTGATCGCCGACCCGCAGGCTCCACCCTGGCTCGAGTTCGGTCAGCTCAGCGACACCTCCGACCGCACAGAACTACATGGCGTCGCTGCTCCCGGCGTCGGCGCCACGAAAAATTGGTGACGTAGATGGTGGCGCCGACAGCACCGAAGACCTCCGCGGCGCCGCGAAGCTGCATCACCCGGCTACTTCTCTTGGCCCGACCGCTTCCCCGAAATGAGCCGGTCAGCGATCACTGACAGGTCATCGTCGTGCAGCCCGGGAAGATCGAAATTGATGATGTGCTCACCGAGATTGTCGGTGAGCCTGTGTAGCTTCTGGAACCGTGGCCTATGTGAGCGACATCCATCCGCGGCATCCACGGCGCGTACACGATGTCGATACCGGCTGAGTTGCCCTCGCCGCCGAGACGGCTTAGGCGCGCCCAATTGTGACTGCCATCACACGACAGCGTATGTTGTCAGAGGTGAATTCCGGTGCCACGCCAGGAATGGAGTCGGCCGCGATGGAAAATGTCGAGCGGGCGAGAAGCCGCCGAAAGGTCCGGTCATTTTGCTACGGCATCGCGGCGATGGCGCTCTGCGCAGGGATTGCGCCCGCCCCGGTAGCGGGCATGGCCTGGGCCGACTCCTCCGCCTCCGACTCGACATCCAATGCGACCGTCGTCCACGCCGGTCCGGCCGATAACCTCCCTG
>DAOUYK010000289.1 GCA_030666145.1 Mycolicibacterium sp.
TTGAAGATCTACAACCGCAACGGCCAGCTCTATACCGCCGTCGATGCCCAACTCATGCTGGCCTACAAGGAGAGCGAGAAGGGCCAGATCCTGCACGAGGGCATCAACGAGGCCGGCTCCACCGCGTCGTTCACCGCCGTCGGCTCGTCGTACTCGACACATAACGAGCCGATGATCCCGGTCTACATCTTCTATTCCATGTTCGGCTTCCAGCGCACCGGCGACAGCTTCTGGGCTGCTGCGGACCAGATGGCTCGCGGATTCGTGCTGGGCGCCACCGCGGGCCGCACCACTCTCACCGGCGAGGGCCTGCAGCACGCTGACGGCCACTCCATGCTGCTGGCCTCCACCAACCCGGCGGTGGTGGCCTACGACCCGGCGTTCGCCTACGAGATCGCCCACATTGTGGAGAGCGGCCTGCACCGGATGTTCGGCAAGGAACCAGAGAACGTCTATTACTACATAACGATCTACAACGAACCCTATGTTCAGCCGGCAGAACCCGCTGGGTTGGATGTAAAGGGAGTGCTGCGCGGCATCTACTGCTACCGGTCGGCCCCCGAAAGTAGGGCCAACGCGGCACAAATCTTGACCTCCGGCGTGGCCATGCCCTCAGCGCTGAAGGCCGCCGAGTTACTCGCCCACGAATGGGACGTCGCCGCCGATGTTTGGTCGGTCACCAGTTGGGGCGAGCTCAACCGCGACGGGTTGGCCGTCGAGAAGGAACGCCTGCGCCACCCCGACCGCGCGTCACGCACCCCCTATGTGAGCAAGGCGCTGGCGCAGGCCTCCGGCCCGGTGGTGGCCGTGTCGGACTGGATGCGTGCAGTGCCCGAACAGATTCGGCCTTGGATACCGGGTACCTACATGACGCTGGGCACCGACGGCTTCGGCTTCTCAGATACCCGCCCGGCCGCGCGCCGCTATTTCAACACCGACGCCGAGTCGATCGTCGTCGCTGTCCTCGAGGGGCTGGCCCGCGACGGCAACATCGACATCTCAGTGGCGGTCAAGGCCGCGCAGCAGTACCAAATAGACGACGTCATGGCCGCGCCGGAGCAGACGTCGGACCCCGGAGTCGCGTGATCGCGCACTGCTGTTTGTCGGCAACATCCAGACATCGGGCGTAGATTTTAGCCATGGCGGACAACAATCGGTTCATCCCGCCGCAGTCAACCGTCGAAGTTCTAGAGAATGTGCCCGAGTCCGCACTTCGCCGGCTAAAGCAGTACTCCGGCCGGTTGGCTACCGAAGCGGTCCAAGTCATGGAGCAACGGTTACCGTTCTTCGCCGCCCTGGAGGCCTCCCAGCGGGCCACAGTCCAGTTGGTGGTACAGACGGCGGTGGTGAACTTCGTCGAATGGATGCGCGACCCCCAGAGCAACGTCAGCTACACGGCAAAGGCCTTCGAGGTGGTGCCCAACGATTTGCGTAGGCGGATCGGGCTACGCCAGTCCGTCGAGATGGTGCGCGTCGCGATGGAGTTCTTCGAGGAATCTGTTCCGCTGCTGGCGCGGTCAGAGGAGCAGCTGACAGCGATGACGGCGGGCATCCTGCGGTACAGCCGTGACCTGGCCTTTGCCGCCGCCACCGCTTATGCCGACCAAGCCGAGGCCCGCGGCGCCTGGGACAGCCGGATGGAAGCAAAACTGGTGGACGCCGTGGTCCGCGGTGATCTGGGTCCCGAACTGCAGTCCCAGGCCGCCGCGTTGAACTGGGACGCAACTGCGCCGGCGACCGTCGTTGTCGGGATGCCCCGATCAGGGCGAATGGACTTCGCCAGCGACGACGTCCACGACGTGGCTAACCGCAACGGGCGGGCAGCGCTGTCCGACGTGCACGGAACTTGGCTGGTCACCATCGTCTCCGGCATGTTGACGCCGCCCGACCGTTTCCTCCCTGAGCTGCTGACCGTGTTCGATGACGGGCCGGTGGTGGTCGGGCCGACCGCGTCCACGCTCAGCAGCGCACATCGCAGCGCCGCGGAGGCGATCGCGGGGATGAATGCCGTAGCCGGATGGGCGGGGGCGCCACGGCCGGTGTCGGCGCGAGAGTTGCTCCCCGAGCGGGCGCTACTAGGTGATTCCACCGCTGCGGTGGCCCTGGAAGCCGAGGTGATGCGACCACTCTCGGACGCCGGTCCAGCGTTAATGGAGACATTGGACGCCTACCTGGACTCGGGCGGCGCCATAGAGGCCTGCGCACGCAAATTGTTCGTTCATCCAAATACAGTTCGCTATCGACTCAAGAGGATCGCTGATTTCACGGGCCGCGATCCCACTGTTCCGCGCGACTTATACGTGCTGCGGGTGGCTTCCACAGTGGGCAGACTGACCCGCCAGGCTCAGCATTCCACCTCTACAGGCAGCCCGTTCGGACAGCTCATCGCCGTTAAGCCAGTCACAGTTGCCGACCAAACGGGCGGATAATTGATTGCGGTTCGGTATCGGCGATGTCCCTTTACATGGCATTTTGTGGACTACCTACAAAAACATAAGACAAGGTTCATAATTTCTTACACCGCGCAGAACCGTCTTCTCAATGTTTCCTTATAGACGTGCCTCAGAAGACTGTGCTTGCATTCCTCGCGCCCGGACAGGGCTCCCAGGCGCCCGGCATGCTCGCCGGCTGGCTCGAGCTGCCCAGAGCTGCCGAACGCATTGCCGCGTGGTCGGACATCAGTGGCCTTGACCTTGCCCGTCTGGGCACCACCGCGACCGCCGAGGAGATCACCGACACCGCGGTGACCCAGCCGCTCGTCGTCGCGGCAACGCTGCTAGCCCACGAGGAGCTTGCCAAACGGGGCAGCCTGGGCGAGGGTAGCGAGGACACCTCCATAGTCGTGGCAGGACACTCAGTCGGCGAGATCGCCGCCTACGCCATCGCAGGCGTCATCTCGGCCGACGAGGCGGTTTCGCTGGCAGCGACCCGCGGTGCGGAGATGGCCAAGGCCTGTGCGCTCGAGCCCACTGGGATGTCGGCGCTACTCGGCGGCGACGAGGACGAGGTGCTCGCCCGACTCGAAGCCCTGGACCTAGTCCCGGCCAACCGCAACGCCGCCGGACAGATCGTCGCCGCGGGTGCGGTGTCGGCTCTGGAGAAACTGGCCGAAGATCCTCCGGCGCGGGCACGCGTCCGCCAACTCGCCACCGCGGGTGCATTCCACACCCAGTACATGGTCACCGCCCTTGAGGGGTACACCGCGGTGGCAAACCGAATCACTCCGGCTGAGATCTCCTCGCCGAACGTCACGCTGCTGTCGAACGCCGACGGCCGTCCGGTGTCCTCCGCCGCTGATGCGATGACCAAGCTGGTGGCGCAGATGACCCAACCGGTCCGCTGGGATTTATGCACCGCGACCATACGAGAGCTCTTCGAACAGGCCTCCGACGTCGGCGGGGTCACAGCGATCGTTGAGTTCCCCCCAGCGGGAACTCTGACCGGAATCGCCAAACGCGAATTGAAGGGAACACCGGCCCATCCGATAAAATACCCCGCTGACCTGGACGGACTTGCCGCGACTGTGATGCCGTCTCACGCCGGGCCCAGCTGACAAGTACCTATCCACCGTTCGACCGTTCGCCAACCGAGTAACAACCCCTAGATAGAAGGAGTCACCGTGCCCGCCACTCAGGAAGAAATCATCACCGGACTCGCCGAGATTATCGAAGAGGTCACCGGCATCGAGCCCTCAGAGGTGACTCCCGAGAAGTCATTCGTCGACGACCTGGACATCGACTCGCTGTCGATGGTCGAGATCGCCGTGCAGACCGAAGACAAGTACGGCGTGAAGATTCCCGACGAGGACCTCGCCGGCCTGCGTACCGTTGGTGACGTCGTTGGCTACATCCAGAAGCT
>DAOUYK010000335.1 GCA_030666145.1 Mycolicibacterium sp.
GAGCGCCGCTCTCCATGCCCTCGCCCGGGTCAGAATCGACAGCCCCAAGAACAGAACCGGAGTCAGTGCCGGCTACCTCTTCACCACCCAACAGCCCCGTACCCGTCTCGGTAAACTCCGCCTCAGCGTCCGCAAAATCGGACTCCACATCAGCGTCCGGAACGTCAGAATCGGACTCAGGCTCAGCCCCAGGAACAGAACCCGAGTCAGTGCCGGCTACCTCTTCATCACCCAACAGCCACGGCAGCGTCTCGGCAAACTCCGCATCAGCGTCCTCCTCAGCCTCCTGAGGTTCCCCCTGAACCGTAGGCAGCCGCGCCGGCAGCGGCATAGGAACGAATTTTGTGGGCCATGAGTGCGCTCCTAGTTCGGGTTTTACGCCCGCCCACCAGGCTGGCCCTCAAGCCAACGGTATCTGATAACAAACTGAGAAATACCCAAATAATCAAAAAGGATTCTTGCTGAAGTACCCGATGCAGCCTCGACCGTTCCCGGCCCTTTCGCTGCCGCCCCAACACCCGGGCACGCCGCGCTGACGAGTGCGCCAATCACGCAAGCGGCCTCACCCGCGGCCTAACAGACCGGTGAAATCTTCATCACCGCAACAGTCGTCAGCACATTCGACCGTCAAGCTCCCACGATCA
Source organism: Mycolicibacterium sp. (assembly GCA_030666145.1). Classification (GTDB taxonomy): domain Bacteria; phylum Actinomycetota; class Actinomycetes; order Mycobacteriales; family Mycobacteriaceae; genus Mycobacterium. The sequence continues at coordinate 645 of DAOUYK010000335.1, forward strand.
TCGCGCACCGGAACCACCACCGCGCACCGCCGTGGACTGTCGAGGAAATTGCGGCAAACTCAGGTAGTCACGGTCGGCAGCTCGTGTTCGCTGAACAGCTCACGCAGTTTGAGCTTGGACACCTTGCCGGTCGCGGTGTGCGGTAACTCGTCGACGAAGACCACGTCATCGGGTAGCCACCACTTGGCCACCTCGACGGCCAGGTGGTCCAGCAGTTCGACGCGGCTGGCGCGCTGCCCCTTACGCAGGACCGCCACGAGCAGGGGCCGCTCCTGCCATTTCGGATGTGCCACACCGATGACGGCAGCCTCGGCGACGGCCGGGTGACTCATCGCGGCGTTCTCCAGGTCGATCGAACTCACCCATTCGCCGCCTGACTTGATGACGTCCTTGACTCGGTCCACCAACTGCAGGTATCCGTCGGAGTCGATGGTTGCGACGTCCCCGGTAGGAAAGAAGCCGTCCGCGTCGAGCTTGTCGCCGCCCTCGCCTTTGAAGTAGCCGCTGGCGATCCACGGGCCACGCACCCACACTTCGCCGAAAGCCACACCGTCCCAGGGCAATCTGTTTCCACAGTCGTCCACAATCTTGAGTTCGACGCCGCAGATCCCGCGGCCCTGCTTCAGCCTGATCTGCGCCAGCTCGGCGGCCTCCAATCCCTCGTGCTTGGGCAATAGCCGGCCGATCACGCACAGCGGGCTGGTCTCGGTCATCCCCCAGCCCTGCATCGCCTCGGCGCCGAAGTCCCGTTCGAACCGCTCGATCATCGACAGCGGCAGCGCAGCTCCGCCGGTGCCCGCTATCTGCAGACCAAGTTCGTGCGGGTCGATCTCGGGGTGCTCGTCGAGATAGGAAAACAGCATCATCCACACCGTCGGCACACCCTGGCTCTGGTTAACCCCTTCGGATTTCATCAGCTGATAGATCGACTCGCCGTCGAGGTGCGGCCCGGGCAGCACGAGTTTGGCACCGACCATCGCTGCGGTGTATGGCGTCCCCCAGGCGTTGGCGTGGAACATGGGAACCACTAGCAGCATCGACGTGCCGCTGTGAATGTCGTTGGTATCCCGGGCGGCTGCCATCAATGTGTGCAGCATCGTCGAACGATGCGAGTAGAGAACGCCTTTCGGATTCCCTGTTGTTCCGGAGGTGTAGCACAACGACGACGCAGTGCGTTCGTCGAACACCGGCCAAACGTAGTCGGTGCCCTGCGCACCGACCAGCTCGTCCCAGCACAACAGGTGGTCCGCGGGCAACTCGGACATATTGGGCAAGTGCTCACGATCGGTCATAGCGACGTAGGTGCGGACCGTTTTCAGCTCCGGTGCTAGTTGACTCACCAACGGCGCGAACGTGATGTCGAAGAACAGCACCCGATCCTCGGCGTGGTTGATGATGTAGGCGATTTGGTCGGGCAACAACCGCGGATTGACGGTGTGCAGGACGGCGCCCGATCCTGAGACGCCAAAGTACAGCGCGAGGTGCCGGTCGCTATTCCAGGCCAGGGTGGCGACCCGGTCCCCCTGCCCGATGCCAAGCTCAGCGAGTGCGTTGGCGACCTGCTTGGAGTGCTCGCCTACCTGCGACCATGTGGTGCGCCGGACGTGTCCCTCGGGCAGTCGCGACACGATCTCAGTGTCGGAGTGAAACGCGGCCGCATGCTCGATCAGCGACGAAATCATCAGCGGCCGGTCCTGCATCAATCCCAGCATTCTTTCCAGGCTATCGACCGTCGCGGCGATGTGTGGGTGGGCTGGGGCATAGTCAAATGTATGTTCGAGGAATCTCAGACGGCGGCCCGCTCGATCGTGGACCTGATCCGTTCTTCTTGGCGGGCTAGGAACCAGACCGATGCGCAGATGCTGATCGGAATCGGCGATCTGTTCCGATTGCGGCTACGC
>DAOUYK010000074.1 GCA_030666145.1 Mycolicibacterium sp.
TGCCACCAGGCGGCCGTCGGTGTCGGCGATGGTGACTAGCCAGAGCTGCTGACGGCGTCCGCGATGGACCGGCGTGGAGGTGGCGGTGAGGGTGCCGGAACCGATCGCGCGCAGAAAGTCGGTGTTGTTATTGACACCGACGACTTTGCCGCCGCCGTTGGCCGCCAGCCACACAGCCCCTGAGACGCTGGCCAGACTCTCAACGACTGAGCAGTAAACACCACCATGCACGATGCCGTACGGCTGTAGCAACTTGTCGGTGATCTGTAGCTGCGCGCGTCCACCCTCGGGGGTGATCTCGAGGTAGGCCAGGCCGAGTTCGGCGTCGAATCTGTCGCCGAGGCCGTCGGGAAGATTAATCGTCACCGCTTGTGTCTACACGTACGGCTTGGGCCCTCCCTAGCAGGGGTCCGTCGAATACTGCGCTCTGCTGCTGAAGGCGTCTGGAAGTGCGGGCGGGCCGCACGCAGTGCGTGGGGCCCGCCCTCGGTGTGGACCGGGGTTCTCTGCAGCCCTCAGGAACCCGGCACGGTCCGGTGGTCCCTGCACAGTCATCGGGAAGCTGATGCCATCGGGAAGCCACGTATATAATAGGCAAGGCTGTCCTAATTAATCAAGTCGTTGTTGGTAGTTGCCGGAGATGTGTGGCGAGGGGCAGTCCACGGCGGACGATGACCTCCAACGCCCGGGCGGGTAACCGCTGTGACTGGACTCACAACACTTCACCGAACGTGCCGGTGAACATGGCGATGTCAACATCAGCTCTTGTTCTCACGGCCGAGATCGGTGGGCGCGGAACGCGATACGACGCACGGTAGTAATCGCGTAGTAGTCTGGATCTATAGCTGGCAGGAGATGACGGCAGATGGCCAAGGTGACGCGGCTCGGTGAGTTGGAGCGGTCGGTCATGGAGCTGCTGTGGTCGGCTGACGAGCCGCAAACTGTCCGTCAGGTGCACGAAGTTCTTTCCGTCCACCGCGACCTCGCCTACACAACGATCATGACTGTGCTGCAACGGTTGGCCAAGAAGGATCTTGTCGTCCAGCACCGCGACGATCGGGCACACCGCTACGCCCCAAATCATGGTCGCGACGAACTGGTCGCCGGACTCATGGTCGATGCGCTCTACCAGGCTGCCGACTCCGGCAGCCGGGAGGGCGCGCTGGTGCATTTCGTCGAACGGGTTGGGGCCGAAGAGACGGCCGCGCTACGCCGCGCGCTGGGCGAACTTGAAGACCGAGAACAGCATAACCGACCCGCCGGTGGTGCGGGCAGCGGTTGAGGGACACTTACGGCGTGTCCGCGTTGGCCTTCACCATCGTTGCTCTGCTCTTGTCGGGGCCAGTGCCCGCGATGTTGGCGCGGGCCACCTGGCCGTTGCGAGCGCCCAGGGCGGCGATCGTGCTGTGGCAATCCATTGCGCTGGCAGCGGTGTTGTCGGCTTTCTCTGCCGGAATCGCTATCGCCAGCCGATTGTTCACACTCGGTGACGACGGACGCCCCACCGCGATGTTCACCAGTGAAATCGCCATCCTCGGGTGGCCCCTGTGGACGATCTACGTGACGGTGTTCGCGCCCACCTTGATGGTCGGTTCCCGGCTGGTCGTGTCGGTGCTCAATGGCGCCATCGCCACGCGACGTCGCCGCGCCCACCACCGGATGGTGGTCGATTTGGTCGGCGCACCGCACGCCACGGCGCCGCAACTGCGCATCCTCGATGTCGCCGAGCCGTTTGCATACTGCGTACCTGGGGTCCGCGGACGCGTCGTTCTCAGCGACGGTGCGCTAAATACTTTGTCGAACAACGAGATCACCGCCATTATCAAGCATGAGCAAGCGCACCTTCGAGCCCGCCACGATCTGGTATTGGAGATGTTCACAGCGGTACACGCTGCGTTTCCCCGATTTGTTCGCAGCGCCAACGCGCTGACCGCAGTGCGGCTCTTGATCGAATCGCTCGCCGACGACGCGGCGGCGCGCAGGACCGGTCCCACTCCCCTGGCGCGCGCACTGGTCGTCTGCGCCTCCGGGTGTACCCCCAGCGGTGCTTTGGCTGCTGGTGGGCCGACGACCGTGGTGCGGGTGCGCCGCCTTGCGGGTAAGCCCAATAGTCTGATCCTCGCCGCGGGTGCATACTCCGCCGCGGCGGCGGTGATCGTGATCCCTACCATCGCGTTGGCGCTGCCTTGGTTGGCTGAGCTCCATCGGCTGTTCGGTGCCTGAGCATCATGCTCACAGGGGTGTTGGACGACCAATAGCTGTGCCGCAACAACTATCAAAGGAGTTTTGACCATGGGCTCGCAGTCCTCCGCTCTGACGGGCACCGCACAGATTGGTGTCACCGGTCTGGCTGTCATGGGATCTAATATCGCCCGCAACTTCGCCCGGCACGGCTACACGGTTGCGCTACACAACCGCTCTGTCGCCAAGACCGATGCCCTTCTGACTAATCACGGATCCGATGGCGACTTCGTGCGCACCGAGACGATCCCGGAATTCCTTGCCATGCTTGAGAAGCCGCGGCGGGTGCTGATCATGGTGAAGGCCGGTGACCCGACTGACGCGGTGATCAACGAGCTAGCCGATGCCATGGAATCCGGCGATATCATCATCGACGGCGGCAACGCGCTCTACACCGACACCATCCGGCGCGAGAAGGCGATGCGAGACCGGGGCCTGCATTTCGTTGGTGCCGGGATTTCGGGCGGCGAAGAGGGTGCGCTCAACGGTCCGTCGATAATGCCCGGCGGGCCCGCGGAGTCCTACAGGAGCCTTGGGCCGCTGCTCGAGGAGATCTCCGCCCAGGTCGACGGTGTCCCCTGCTGCAGTCACATCGGGCCCGACGGCGCTGGACACTTCGTGAAGATGGTGCACAACGGTATCGAGTACTCCGACATGCAGTTGATAGGCGAGGCCTATCATCTGCTGCGTAACGGTCTGGGTAAGTCCGCGCCTGAGATCGCCGATGTATTCGACGACTGGAATAAAGGTGACTTGGACAGCTTCCTGGTGGAAATCACCACCGACGTGCTGCGGCAGGTTGACGCCAAGACTGGAAAACCGCTCGTAGACCTCATCCTTGATGAAGCTGAGCAAAAGGGCACCGGTCGGTGGACGGTGAAATCGGCACTCGATCTGGGTGTTCCGGTCACCGGTATCGCCGAGGCCGTATTCGCTCGCGCGCTGTCGGGTTCGGTGATCCAACGCGCAGCGGCCACCGGTCTGGCCGCTGGCGAACTCGGTGGGCGCTTATCTGATGAGAAATTGTCAGCCCAGTTCACCGAGGATGTTCGCCAAGCGCTCTACGCGTCCAAGATCATCGCGTACGCGCAGGGCTTCAACCAGATTCAGGCTGGCTCGGCCGAATACGACTGGGGCATCAACCCGGGAGACCTTGCCACGATCTGGCGCGGTGGGTGCATCATCCGGGCGAAGTTCCTCAACCGCATCAAAGACGCCTTCGATGACGACCCCGATCTGCCTTCGTTAATCGTGGCACCGTATTTCCAGGGCGCTATCGAAAATGCCGTTGACAGTTGGCGTCGTGTCGTGATCACGGCCACCGAATTGGGCATCCCGATACCAGGATTCAGCTCGGCGCTGTCCTATTACGACGGGCTGCGCACCCAAAGACTGCCCGCGGCCCTGACGCAAGGATTGCGCGACTTCTTCGGCGCGCACACCTACGGTCGCATTGACGCCGATCCCGCCAAACGGTTCCACACGCTGTGGAGTGGGGACCGCAGCGAGGTCGAGGCGTAACGCCCGCCTGAGAGGCACAGGTTCATAATGAAATTTCTGCATGGCCACCAGCCACCGTACGACCTGACGTACAACGACGTCTTCGTCGTGCCGAGTAGAAGCGACGTCGCTTCGCGGTTCGACGTCGACCTCTCGACGTCCGACGGTACTGCCACGACAATCCCGGTCGTCGTCGCAAACATGACCGCGGTTGCCGGGCGCCGGATGGCCGAGACAGTCGCGCGTCGCGGTGGCCTCGTGGTGCTCCCCCAGGATCTGCCGATCGAGGTGGTCAAGGGCACCGTCGACTTCGTCAAGAGTCGCGGCCTGGTGGTCGACACCCCGGTAACGCTGTCGCCGGACGATTCGGTGTCCGATGCCATCGCGCTGATTCCGAAACGGGCGCACGGTGCCGCGGTAGTGGTCCTGGAGAACCGGCCGATCGGCCTGGTCACCGAGTCGGCCTGCGCAGGTGTCGATCGGTTCGCGCGGGTGCGCAGCGTCGCGGACACCGAACTCGTCACCGCCGCGGTGGGAACAGATCCGCGCACGGTGTTCAATCTGCTGGAGCACGCCTCGGCTGAGGTGGCGGTGCTGACCGAACCTGACGGCACGCTGGCCGGAGTCCTTACCCGTACCGGTGCGATTCGTGCTGGGCTCTACACTCCCGCGGTCGACTCGGCCGGACGGTTGCGGATCGCTGCGGCGGTCGGCATCAACGGAAATGTCGCGGCCAAAGCCACCGCACTGGCCGAGGTCGGTGTCGATGTACTGGTCGTCGACACCGCACATGGACACCAGGCCAAGATGATCGACGCGATCAAGGCGGTGTCATCGCTTGGCCTCGGTCTGCCCCTGGCGGCGGGCAACGTGGTTTCCGCTGAGGGCGTACGCGCGCTACTGGACGCCGGGGCGTCCATCGTGAAGGTCGGCGTTGGTCCGGGGGCCATGTGCACCACTCGAATGATGACCGGCGTCGGCCGTCCGCAATTCTCCGCAGTTCTCGAATGTTCCATGGAAGCAAGGCAACTCGGCGGTCACGTATGGGCCGACGGCGGTGTGCGTCATCCCCGCGACGTGGCGCTCGCGTTGGCCGCCGGCGCGTCGAACGTCATGATCGGATCCTGGTTCGCCGGTACCTACGAGTCCCCCGGTGACTTGCAGCGCGACCGCGACGACCAGTTGTACAAGGAGAGTTACGGGATGGCCTCGAAGCGAGCCGTAGCCGCACGGACCGCAGCCGACAGTTCGTTCGACCGTGCCCGCAAGGCGCTGTTCGAAGAGGGCATCTCCACCTCGAAGATGAGCCTGGATCCCATCCGGGGTGGTGTGGAGGACCTGCTCGACCACATCACCTCAGGCCTGCGGAGTACTTGCACCTACGTGGGGGCGTCCACGCTTACTGAGCTGCACCAAAAGGTGGTGGTCGGGGTGCAGTCAGCCGCGGGCTTCGCCGAGGGCCACCCGCTGCCTACCGGTTGGTGACGGATAGGCCAGCACTCCGGTCTCGTCGCTGCCGACGACCTCTACGGTGACGGCGGAACCCTCGACCAGGCTGGTTTCCCCGGGGCTGCGTAGCTGGACCGCGCCGCCATCGGACAGTTCGACGTCGACGACGGTTTCGGCACCGTAGAAGCGACACGCCGTCACGCGGGCGGTTGACGCGCGCGGCCCCGCGCTGAACCGCAACTGCTCGGGCCGCAGAACCACCACAGCTTCGCCGTCCACCACGGGCTGGCGGGCGCGCAGCGTCCCCAACGCGGTATGAACCATTCCCGAGCTAGCGATTCCTTCCAGTTCGACAGTCGCCCCGATAAATCGGGCGTTGTCCAGAGTGGCGGGCCGGGCGTAGAGGTCAGCGGGAGTGCCGTGTTGCGCGATGGTGCCGTCGATCAGCAGCGCCACGGAATCAGGAAGCGACAGCGCTTCGGACTGGTCGTGTGTGACCAGAAGAGCAGTGGTGCCGGCATCGCGGAGAATCGCGGCGATATCCTCGCGCACCCGAACCCGTAGGCCTGCATCCAGCGCAGCGAATGGTTCGTCGAGGAGCAGCACTCGAGGCTGCGCAGCCAGCGCGCGAGCCAGTGCCACCCGTTGCTGCTGACCGCCGGAGATCTCATGGGGCCTGGAATCGGCCAGCCCGTCCAATCCCACCACCGCGAGCCAGTGCGCGATCTGTGCCCGTGCCTCCCGGCGGGTCGCGCGGCCCATGCCGAAGGCAACGTTCTCTCCAACACTGAGATGCGGGAACAGCGCGCCCTCTTGCGGCATTAGCCCAACCCGCCGCCGGTGTACCGGCACGGTCGTGGATCCCCCCGCCACCGTCTCGCCGGCGATATGCACTGTCCCGGCATCGGGATTCTCGAAACCAGCCAGAATGCGAAGCAGCGTGGTCTTCCCGCAGCCTGACGGCCCGAGCACCGCGGTGATTGTTCCTTCCGGCAGGTCGAGGTCCACTCCCGACAATACTTGACGGTCGCCGTAAGCCTTGGAGATACCGCGGGCCGCAACAGCTGCGGCGTTCATCTCAGCCACCGCGAACCCCACCCGAGCCGGTGCTCCACATACCCAGTACTGCTGTTGGGACCGCCGCGAACACCAGCAATGCCGCCGCATACGGCGCCGCCGCCGCGTAGTCGCTTACCGAGCTGTAACCCCACAGTCGAGTGGCTAAGGTGTCGGTGCCGTTGGGATGAAGCAGCAGGGTGACCGGTAGTTCCTTCATGCACGTCAGCAGCACCAGTGCCGCTCCAGCCGCGATCCCGGGCATCGCTACCCGCGCGGTCACCGTGCCGAAAGCCTGCAGCGGCGGACGGCCGACCGATCGTGCCACCTCCTCCAATCGAATCGGCGAAGCCTCCACTGCCGCACGCACTGATCCGATCGCCAAAGGCACGAATAGAACCGTATAGGCCAGTATCAGCAACGGTTCACGCTGGTAGATCGGACGCAGCAGCAGAACACCGAGCGACACCATGGAGATCGCGATCACGATGGGCGGAAGACCATGCGCCACATAGCTGGCAGCTTCCAGGGTCCGTGTTCCACGATCGCGGTAACGGGCGGCGAGCACTCCGAGCGGCAAGGCTGCCGCTGTCGAAGTCAGCGCCGCAGCCGCTGAAAGCCATACTGTGGAGCCCAGTGCCCCAAACCATTCCGCGGTGTTCCACCGCGGGCCTGCGGTCAGTAGCCAGTCGGCGAGCGTGACACCGGGAACCACCACCGCGGCGACGAGTACGGCGGTGGGAACCAGGAGCGCGACACCGTTCCACGGCCCGAGACGGTTCAACGGCGCCGGTCGTGGCGAGCCTCCGCCGATCCGCGAGGACGCGGCCAATCCACGCGCACGGCTCTCGGCGATCACCAGGACCACCGCGAACACCATCAGAACCAATGACAGGACCGCCGCTCGTGCCGGATTGAATCCTGAGCGGTAGGCCCCGTAGATCACCCAGGTGAACGCCTCGAATCGCATCGCCGCCACTGCGCCGAAATCGCTGAGCACGTATAGGCCGACTAGTAAGGCGCCCGCGGCGATGGCGGCGCGCGATTGACGCAATGTCACCCGGAACAGCACGGCAAATCCGCCGAGCCCCAGTGAGCGCGCCATCTCCTCCTGGGCGGGGTCGACGCGGGCTAACGCCGCCAATGTCGTGAGCAACACCAGCGGGTAGCTGACTAGGGTCAATACCAGGCACGCGCCCCAGAATCCGGCGACCCAGGGGTAGGCCGAGACCCACAGGTAGGCCAGCAGGTAGCTGGGCATCGCCAGCGGCAGTGTGAGTGCCACCGCCAGCGCGCGTCTGGCCGTCACGTCAGTCCGGCTGACCAGCACGGCCATGCCCACTCCGAGCACCACGCATGCTGCGGTTACCACGACCACTAACAACAGTGACCGGCCCACCAGCGCAGCCGTGCGTGGCTGGAGCAGTTCCGCGACGACAAAAGGCCAGCCGCGTTCCAGCGCGCGCCCTGCCAAATAGCCGAGCGGGATGAGCGTGCCTGTCGCCACTGTTGCGGCCGCTATCAGCAGCAACGCCGGTGGGCGTCTGCGCTGGGTCACTAGCACCCGGTCAGTTTGTCAGCAAGCCGGTCTGCGCCAGCAGCTCCTGCGTCGCCTCGATGTCGTCGAGCTGTGAGAGGTCCACCTCGGGCGGCTGCAGGTCGCCCAGCGGCGGCATCTCGGCCGATGGTGCGACGCCGGCTACCAGCGGATACTCCGCTGTCTCCTGGGCGAAATATTCCTGGGCGGATTCGCCCACCAAATATGCAGCAAATGCTTGTGCCCCTTCGGGATTCGGTGCCGATTTCAACACCCCCACGCCTGAGACGTTGATCAGGCCGCCCGGATCTCCCGGGGCCATGAACATATTCCTCGCGGTGACCGCGTCGGCGCCTTTGGTGTGAATCAGTTCATAGAGGTAGTAGTGATTGGCCAGACCGAGTGCGATCTGGCCAGAGTCCACGGCGTCACGGACCGCCACATTATTCTCGAAGGCCTGCGGATCTTGGGCCTTGAACGCACGCAACCACTGCGCAGCGCCGTCCTCGCCGCGGACAACGCGCAGCCCGGTCACGAAAGCTTGCCAGGACGCATTGCTCGGGGCGAAACCGATCTTGCCTTTCCACTGCGGAGCCAGCAGCCCGTCGATTGTGTTGGGCGGGTTGGGGGCCAGGGTCGGGTTGTAGACCAGGACGCGGGCCCGACCGGATACGCCGAGCCAGGTGCCGTCGGCTGCGGAGAACTGCTTGGGGACGGCCTGCAAGGTCGGGGCGTCGACCGGAGCCAGCAGCCCAGCCTTGGACACCGCGCCCAACGCCCCCGCATCTTGCGACAGGAAGACATCGGCGGGCGACTTGTCACCTTCGGTGACGAGTTGGGCCGCCAGTTCGCCCGAACCGGCGTACCGCGTCTCAACCGCGATGCCGGTGTCTGCGGTGAATTGCTTGATCAATGGCCCAACCAACGCTTCGTTGCGGCCCGAGTACACAACGATCCTGTCTGCGTCCTCGGTCTGCATCGCTGATCCGCAAGCTGTGAATGCCAGCGCTGCACAAACAGCCCCGACCACGCCGGCCAAACGAGCGATCGAGATGGACATCTAGTTTGACCCCGCCTTTCGGTGGTCGGACCTTGGGCAAGCCCCGCCTGATCGATGTGTCACCGAACCTACCATCTCAGTGAGGTTAGCCTATACTGCACAATCCGCCGGCGGAGAGTAGGCCCCGATTCGGCTAGCATGTGCTGACCAGCAGTCGATTTCGGGCGCCCCACGGTGTCATGAGTCGTCCACCAAGACGAAAGGGATCAGGTGCCGCAGGCACTGGATGGAGGCCCATCCGAGCCGGCCGTACACGTCGAGCGGTCCGGCCACGAGCCCGCCGAGGCCGAACCCTCCTCTAGTCGGCCGGGCGCACGGCCCGGCTTCTCCGATCATTCGATCGATCGTCTGCACAGTGACGCGGGACGGCTGCGATGAATGTGGCCATGTCCCTGTTGCTACTGGTCATAATAGTCGCGCTCACCGCCGGAACCGCGGTCTTCGTTGCCGCTGAGTTCTCATTGACCACGTTGGAGCGCACTACCGTTGACGCCAATGCCCGCAGCGGCGACCGCCGCGACAAAATGGTGCAGAAGGCGCACCGCTCGCTGTCCACCCAACTGTCGGGCGCACAAGTGGGTATTTCGATCACCACGCTGGCCACGGGGTACCTCGCCGAACCCGTGGTCGCACGGCTCATCGAACCTGGGCTGGCCGGCCTTCGGATACCGGGGCGGTTTACCGCAGTCCTGGCGCTGGTCCTGGCAATCCTGATCGCGACCTCCCTGTCGATGATCTTCGGTGAGTTGGTGCCCAAGAATCTCGCGGTCACTCGGCCCGTGAAGACTGCGCGCTGGTCGGCGGGGCCGCAGCTGTTCTTCTCCTTTGTGTTCACACCAGTGATAAAGCTGACCAACGGCACCGCGAATCGAATTCTGCGGCTGCTGGGCATCGAACCCGCCGAAGAACTGCGCTCTGCGCGCTCGCCGCAGGAATTGGCGTCGCTGGTACGCACATCGGCCAGGAGCGGTTCGCTGGATCCAGATACCGCCGTCCTTGTGGACCGTTCGCTGCAGTTCGGCGAGCGCACCGCCGAGGAACTGATGACACCGCGGTCTAAGGTCGACACGCTGGAGGCCGACGACACCGTGGCCGACCTCAGTGCGGCAGCTGTCAGGACCGGGCATTCGCGCTTCCCAGTGATCCGGGGCGACTTCGACGAAACCATCGGTGTGGTGCACGTCAAGCAGGTTTTCCCAGTGCCGCGCCAAGCACGTTCGTCGACACGGCTGGCCGACATCGCGCAATCGGTCGCAAAGGTGCCGTCGACACTGGACGGCGACGCAGTGATGTCGGAAGTACGCGCCAACGGATTACAGACTGCGCTGGTGGTAGACGAATACGGGGGCAACGCCGGCATGGTCACGGTGGAGGACCTGATCGAGGAGATCGTCGGAGACGTGCGCGACGAGCACGACGATGAGCAACCCGATGTGGTGCCCGCCGGAGGTGGGTGGCAGGTTTCGGGGCTATTGCGTATCGACGAGGTGGCCGAGAACACCGCATTCCGTGCGCCTGAAGGCGATTACGAAACCATCGGCGGGCTGGTGTTGGAGACGCTGGGGCACATCCCGGAGGAAGGTGAATCGGTCGAGCTGATCGCTTTTGAGCCTGACAGCGTGACCAAAGATCCGGTGGCCTGGCTGGCGACTGTGCTCCGCATGGACGGCCGCCGAATCGACCTGCTCGAGCTCACCTCGCTTGGGTGCCGGGACGAAGAAGCCGGACTCAGCTGATGGCAGAAATCTTCGGAGTCTTGTTGGCCGTGCTGCTGTTGGGCGCTAACGCATTCTTCGTGGCCTCGGAGTTCGCGCTCATCTCTGCGCGCCGCGATCGGCTGGAGGCGTTAGCCGAGCAGGGTAAAAAGAGCGCCGTCACCGTGATCAGAGCCGGCGAGAATCTGTCGCTGATGCTGGCGGGCGCGCAATTGGGCATCACGGTGTGCTCGATCCTGCTGGGCCGGGTGGCAGAGCCCGCCGTGGCGCATCTGCTGGAAGTGCCGTTCGGTGTGCTGGGGATCCCCGACGCGCTACTGCATACGGTGTCGTTCCTGGTGGCGTTGTCCATCGTCGTGACGCTGCATGTGTTGCTTGGGGAGATGGTGCCGAAGAACATCGCGATTGCCGGCCCGGAATCGACCGCGATGCTGCTGATACCGGTCTACCTGTTCTATATCCGCGCGGCCCGGCCCTTCATCGCGTTCTATAACTGGTGCGCCAACATCACCCTGCGCGCCTTCGGGGTGCAACCCAAAGATGAACTCAACGCCGCGGTATCGACCCTAGAACTCTCGGAGATGATCGCTGAGTCGCTCTCGGAGGGGCTGCTCGATCACGAGGAGCACAGCAGGCTGACCAGGGCGTTGCAGATCCGCAACCGAGTCGTCAACGACGTAGCAATACCACAGCAGCAGATCCGGGCGGTCCCAGTCGCGCGCGAGGGCACAGGCCCCACGGTCGCCGCGCTCGAGCAGGCACTCACCGAGACCGGATACTCGCGGTTCCCCGTGGCAGATACCGACGGTGCATTTATCGGCTACATACATATCAAGGACGTGTTGTCGCTGGTCGATGAGCTGTATGACGAGACCGCCGCGGTGGAATCTTCCATGGTGCGGCCGTTGCCCCGGGTGCCCGCCTCGTTGCCGCTACCCGACGCTCTCTCCGAATTGAGGCGCAGCAACAGCCACCTCGCGCTGGTCACTGCCGCCGACGAAAAAGTCACCGCGGTGGTGGCGCTCGAGGACCTCGTCGAGGATCTGGTAGGAACCGTCCGAGATGGCACACACCGTGTCTGATGCGGGCCCCGCTGTTGGCAGTCGGGCGACCGGATCCTCAGGTGAGCACGCGGTAGCTGGGACACGGCGCTATTACCAGCGGGTAAGCTGGATCGACGACATTGCAGACGGCACCGCGCGCTGCCGGCAAGGGAGGAATCATGACCGATCGCGTGACGGTGGGTAACCTGCGCGTCGCCCCGGTGCTATACGACTTCATCAACAATGAGGCATTGCCGGGCACCGACATCGATCCCGACACGTTCTGGTCTGGTGTCGACAAGGTCGTCGCCGATCTGACGCCGAAAAACCAGGACCTGCTGGCCCGCCGCGACGACCTTCAAGCGCAGATCGACAAATGGCACCGGGCGCGGGTGATCGGCCCTTTTGACCCCGGCGAGTACCAGCGGTTCCTGACCGACATCGGCTATCTGCAGCGCGAGCCCGACGACTTCACGATCACCACAGCAGGTGTCGACGCTGAGATCGCCACGACAGCCGGACCTCAGCTGGTGGTGCCGGTCCTCAACGCTCGGTTCGCCCTCAACGCAGCCAACGCCCGCTGGGGTTCGCTCTACGACGCGCTCTACGGCACCGACGTCATCCCCGAGGAGGGTGGCGCGACGAAGGGCGGCGGCTACAACCGGATTCGTGGCGACAAGGTCATCGCCTACGGGCGTCGCTTCCTCGATGGCATCCTGCCGCTGGCATCGGGTTCATGGACGGACGTCAACTCGAT
>DAOUYK010000214.1 GCA_030666145.1 Mycolicibacterium sp.
CCTTGGTCTGGGACATGATCGCCCGCGGCACCTGAAAGGCGTAGGACCGTTCGGCGGTGGCCACCGCCAGTAAGGCGTCCCGGTCGCCGAAGTCGCTGAGCTGCATCGTGGTCTTCGCCCAGGCCTGCGCTCCTTGGCCGAAGCTGTCGACGTACACCACCCAGAGGCGGATGCGTTCTTTGTCGTACAGCGCCAACAGCGCGTCTTCGACCTCCACGCGCTGGGCCGGCGACAGCGCACGGGACTGGTCGGTGACGTAGTCGGGGATGCGGAACGGTGGCTCGGCGGTAGCGACCGGCGTGCAGAGAAGTCCGGCGATCAGGACGGCGAGCAGCAGGCTGAGCTGGCGGGCGACGCGCATGGAGCCAATCTAGTGCCGCACCCCGGCGGCGGCTGTTGCCGGGTGATTGGCCTGGCAGACTGTCTGTCGGTGTCCACTGATCTCACGCAACGCGATCCCTACAGTGAGTTCGACCGTCAGCGTCTGGTGGTCGAACCGCCCAAGGCTGCCGCGTTGCCGGGCACGGCGGCCGAGCACCGCACCGACTTCGCACGTGACCGCGCGCGAGTGTTGCACTCCGCGGCGTTGCGCCGGCTAGCCGACAAGACGCAGGTGGTTGGTCCGCGGCAGAGTGAAACCCTGCGTACCCGGCTCACCCACTCCCTTGAGGTAGCCCAAATCGGCCGTGGAATGGCGGTTGGGCTGGGTGCCGACCCCGACCTCGTGGATCTGGCTGGGCTGGCCCACGACATCGGCCATCCGCCTTACGGGCACAACGGTGAACGCGCGCTCAACGAGCTTGCCAGCGCGTGCGGCGGGTTCGAGGGGAATGCGCAGAATTTCCGAATCCTGACTCGGCTCGAACCTAAAGTGCTTGTCACACAGGGAGATGAGCCGCGCAGCGCGGGACTGAACCTCACCCGTGCGGCGTTAGACGCGGTGACGAAGTATCCGTGGTCCCGATCGTCGGAGGGCGGCAAGTTCGGCTTCTACGCCGACGATGCAAGAGCCGCGGTCTGGGTGCGCGGCGATGCGCCCGAACGCCGGCGGTGCCTGGAGGCCCAGATCATGGACTGGGCCGACGACGTCGCCTACTCGGTGCACGATGTCGAGGATGGCGTGACCTCCGGCCGCATCGACCTGCGGGTTCTTGCCGACGACGACGCGGTGTGCGCATTGGGCCGGCTGGGGCAGTCACACGGCATGGGGGGCGGTTTGGCGGCCGCTGACCTGGTTGAAGCGGCTGAACGGCTCTCGATGCTGCCTGCGGTGGCCGCCGTCGGCAAGTACGACGCCACCCTCTCGGCGGCGGTGGCGCTGAAGACGATGACCAGCGAGTTGGTGGGCCGATTCGCCTCGTCGGCCATCGCAGCCACCCGCAACGTCTCCGGTCCGGGCCGACTGGTGCGCTATCGCACTGATCTGGAGGTGCCCACCGTGGTGCGGGCGGAAGTAGCGGTGCTGAAGATTCTTGCGTTGCAGTTCATCATGTCCGACCCCCGGCATCTGAATCTGCAGGCACGGCAGCGCGACCGAATCAACGCCGCGGTTCAGTTCGTCCTGGCCGGTGCACCGGCAACGTTGGATCCACTGTTCGCCCCGCAATTCAATGCCGCCGCCGATGACGGTGTGCGGTTGCGGGTGGTGATCGATCAAGTGGCGTCAGTCACCGAAGGCCGTCTGGAGCGGCTTGAACCGGCGTAGGCGCTCCCGGCGGGGGCTCTAGACTGACCGGGTGGCGGTCGACGGGACTCGGGGGCGGGGCAGGATCCCCGATCGCGACATCGCCGCGATCCGCGAACAGGCCAACATTGAGGACCTCGTAGGTGAGTATGTTCAGCTGCGGCGCGCGGGCGCGGACTCGCTGAAGGGGCTGTGTCCCTTTCACGACGAGAAATCCCCCTCGTTTCATGTCCGGCCCAACCACGGGCACTTCCACTGCTTCGGTTGCGGGGAGGGTGGAGACGTCTATGCCTTCCTGCAGAAGATCGAGCACGTCAGCTTTGTCGAGTCGGTCGAACTGCTCGCTGACCGCGTCGGCTACACCGTCACCTACACCGGAGCTTCAACCACCAACGTGCAACGGGACCGCGGCAGCCGCAGCAGGCTGTTGGCTGCCAATACCGCCGCCCAGGAGTTCTATGCGGCTGCGTTGGAGTCCGACGAGGCCGCCCCGGCACGGCAGTACCTCACCGAGCGTCATTTCGATGCCAAGGCCGCCGCCCGGTTTGGTTGCGGCTTTGCACCCTCAGGGTGGGAGACGCTGACAAAACACCTGTTGCGCTTGGGGTTCGAATTCAAGGAGCTTGAGGCGGCCGGCCTGTCCAGGGAGGGGCGCCGCGGTCCGATGGACCGTTTCCACCGCCGGCTGCTGTGGCCGATCAGAGCCAGCGGCGGTGAAGTCATCGGCTTCGGGGCTCGGCGAATCTTCGACGATGACCCGATGGAAGCCAAGTACGTGAACACCCCCGAGACGGTGCTGTACAAAAAGTCCGCGGTGCTGTTCGGCCTCGATCTGGCCCGGCGCGACATCGCAAAAGAGCATCGCGCGGTTGTCGTCGAGGGCTACACCGACGTGATGGCCATGCACCTGGCCGGCGAGGTGACGGCCGTGGCGTCCTGCGGCACCGCCTTCGGCGATGGACACCTGGCACTGTTACGGCGGCTGATGATGGACGACAACTGGTACCGCGGCGAGTTGATCTTCGTCTTCGACGGTGACGCGGCCGGTCAGGCGGCGGCACTGAAGGCTTTCGACGGCGACCAGCAGGTGTCCGGAAAATCCTTCGTGGCAATCGCTTCCGACGGTATGGATCCGTGTGATTTGCGGCTGAAGTCCGGTGACGGCGCGCTGCGGGACTTGGTGGCGCGCCGGATTCCGATGTTCGAGTTCGCGATCCGCAGCCTGATTCCCGGCGGCGACGTCCTGGATAACGAGCCTCAGGCGCAGGTGGACGCGTTGCGCCGTGGCGTGCCGTTGATTGCACGAATCCGGGATTATGCGCTGCGCGACGAGTATGCACGGCGCCTCGCGGGGTGGACGGGCTGGCGCGATGAAGGCCAGGTGCTCACTCGGGTTCGTGAAGAGGCGGGCAAGCGCGGTATGCCCGACAAGAAGCGCCGCCGCGCTGTTCAGGCCGAGGAGGCCCCGCAGGGGGCTAACAGTGCGGGAGGGCCGGCTGCAGTCCGGCCGGACCCCGGCGAACCCACGCTGTGGCCGCAACGTGAAGCGCTCAAGGCGGCGTTACAGTATCCGGCGCTGACCGGCCCGGTGTTCGACTCGCTGGCGGCTGAGAGCTTCACCCACCCCGGCTACGCCGCCGTTCGGGCATCGATCGAGGCCGCCGGCGGTACCGCGGCTGGGTTGACCGGTGCGCAGTGGATCGAAGCAGTTCGCGAGCAAACTGACTCGCAGTTGGCTGCCGGCCTGGTCAACGAACTGGGCGCCGAGGCTATCAACGCCGACGACGAGAGGCTGCCGCGCTATGTCGGGGGAGTGCTGGCCCGACTGCAAGAAGTGTGGATTGGCCGCCAGATCGCCGAGGTCAAGTCGAAACTGCAGCGGATGTCGCCGGTGGAACAAGGGGACGAATACCACGCGCTGTTCGGTGACCTGGTGGCGATGGAAGGCTACCGGCGCGGCCTGCTCGAGCAGGCAAGTGGTGATGACCTGACTGCATGAACAAGTCGGCTGAGTTATGATAGGTCCAGCGGTCGGGCCGTTTCGGGAATAGGTGAGAAGGCGAGTTGGCGATGTTTGTGCACACGATCCGGACCAACGGCACCCGGCTGATTGCCGGGGCCTTTGCGGTTGCTGCCGTGGCCGTCCCAGGCTACATAGCTCTGAACAGCATCGATGCCGCACCGCAGGTGACTGCCGGCCCGGCCTGCCTGGCATGGATGGGGAACAAGGACGACGGCAACTGCTTGTCGTACTCCAATGGCACCGGCGCCACGATCGGAACCCCTAACGTGGGGCTGGGTCCGTTCGGCCTCGGCGTCTACACCGCACCGCTGTTGCCGGGTACCACCATCTCGCGCGACTTCGGCTAGCGCGTTTTCTCCACAATCTGCTCCGGCTCAAGGACCTCGGCGCCAGAGTCGATCGGTGTCATATTGACCATGGTCGGATCGGGAGACACCCGGTCTGCGATCTTGCGCCGTCCCGCATCGATCACCGCTCTGGCGGCCGGGCTGCCCGTGACAGACCTGTACGTCCCTGCGATCTGTTCGTAGCGCTGCTTGCCGGCCTTGGTGCCCAGCACGTAGCCGACGGCTAAAACGGCGACATACCCGATCACAAGGGTCCTCCAGTTATCTGTTGAATGGATGACGTGCCGGTGTCCATCCTGCCTCACGACTTACCCTGTCCGCCCGGCCGGGCGCGTATTGGCACCCCGCAGCGGGCGTAAGCTACAGTGCTTTCTGGCCCGCGGCGTGGTGACCGCGGGAGGGCAATCCCCTGTAGCTCAATTGGCAGAGCATTCGGCTGTTAACCGAAGGGTTGCTGGTTCGAGTCCAGCCGGGGGAGCTCAGGTTCCAGCAGTTGGAATCACTTTCCAAGGTTGAACAGCAAGTCACGAGGGGTTGAAGTAGACGCTCGTGCCGTGCCGTGGAACTATGACCGGTGCGGCGCGCGAGGAAGGGGCTTCCGGGCGCTCACTGACCGGCTGGAAGTCGCCGTGCCGGAGCATGGTGTGCAGCATCGCCGTCATCTCGCACATCGAGAAGCTCGCCCCGAGGCATCGCTTGATCCCGCCGCCGAACGGAATCCAGGCATATGGGTGGGGTCGCTGGCCTAGGAACCGTTCCGGCCGAAACTCGTTCGGGTCAGGATAGGCCTGCGGATCACGGTTGATGGCGTCGAGCAGCAGGACGATCCGGGTGCCTGGGTCAAGCGTGTAGTCGCCGAGGCGGTAGCGACCCACTGTCATCCGGCCGGTGACCGGTGCGGCCGGTCGCAGCCGCAGCGTCTCGTTGATCACCGCCTGCGTGTACTCGGTCTGGCCCGACTCAACGTCGCCACGCAGCCGCGCCAGCACCTGCGGATCATGCAGGACTAAGTCCAACAGCCAGGCCAAAGTAGTTGCCGTCGTCTCGTGCCCGGCCAACATCAGCGTGATCAGGTCAGCACGAATCACGTTGTCGGACAGCCCGTCACCGTCCTCGGTGGTGGCGTTGGCGAGTATCGCAAGGACATCGGTGCGCTCCCGCTCACCGCGTGCTTCGGCGATCAACGGCATTACCAGCTCGTCGATCCGGCGGTTGATGCGGGCCAGGCGGCCCCACATCAGCAGCCCGCCTACTCGGCGCAGCGCATACCGCGCCGGCGTCTCCTCAGACAGGGCCAGGTCCAACAGCTCTTCAAACGGGCGGCCAAGCTGCCGGACGGCGGCCAGTTCGTGCACCCCGAAGATCACCTGCACGATGACGTCGAGAGTCAATTCGCGCGCCGCCTCGAGCATGCGCATCGGCCGTCCGACCGGCCAGGTGTCCATTGCCGAACGGGTCGCCGCCTCGATGATCGGCACGTACTCGGCCAGCGCCTGACCGTGCAGCGGCGGGATGAGAATTTTTCGCCGGCGCAGATGCTCCGGCTCTTCCTGCACGAACATCGACCGGCGGCCGTAAATCGCGGCCGCGGGCCCCACCCCCTCACCGCCCAACAGGACGTCCGGTTTCTCGGTGAACACCTGCTTGGCCAAGGTCGCGTCGGCGACCGCGACCACATTGCCGAAGCCCAGCACCGGCAGAGAGATCACCGGCCCGTAGCGCGCCATCGCTTGGCGA
>DAOUYK010000155.1 GCA_030666145.1 Mycolicibacterium sp.
CTCGGTGAAGTTGTGCCGTGGCGGCGGGCAACTGGTGGCCCACTCCAGTGAATTGCCGTAACCCCATGGATCATCGACGGTGACGACCTCGCCGTAGCGCCAGCTCTTGAATACGTTCCACAGGAACGGCAGGGTCGACACAGCGAGAGTGAACGCGCCGATGGTCGAGACGATGTTCAGTGTGGTGAAGCCGTCGCTGGGGAGGTAGTCAGCGTAGCGACGCGGCATGCCTTCGTCGCCGAGCCAGTGCTGCACCAGGAACGTGGTGTGGAAGCCGATAAAGGTCAGCCAGAAGTGCAGCTTGCCCAATCGTTCGTCGAGCAGACGGCCGGTCATCTTGGGGAACCAGAAGTAGATGCCCGCGTAGGTCGCGAACACAATCGTGCCAAACAGCACGTAGTGGAAGTGTGCCACGACGAAGTAGCTGTCGGTGACGTGGAAGTCCAGCGGCGGACTGGCCAGCAGCACACCGGACAGCCCACCCAGTAGGAACGTCGCGATGAACCCGACGGAGAACAACATCGGCGTCTCGAACGTTAACTGGCCCTTCCACATGGTGCCTATCCAGTTGAAGAACTTGATGCCGGTCGGAACGGCGATCAGGAACGTCATGAACGAGAAGAACGGCAGCAGGACGGCACCCGTCGCGTACATGTGGTGTGCCCACACCGCCACCGACAGCGCTGCGATGGCCATCGTTGCGTAGATCAGCGTGGTGTAGCCGAAGATCGGCTTGCGGCTGAACACCGGGAAGATCTCGGTGACGATTCCGAAGAACGGCAGCGCGATGATGTAGACCTCGGGGTGGCCGAAGAACCAGAACAGGTGCTGCCACAACAGCACACCGCCGTTGGCCGGGTCGTATATGTGCGCGCCGATGTGCCGGTCGGCGGCCAGGCCGAACAGAGCCGCGGTCAGAATCGGGAACGCAAGCAGCACCAGGAACGAGGTCACCAGTATGTTCCAGGTGAAGATCGGCATCCGGAACATCGTCATTCCGGGCGCGCGCATGCACACCACGGTGGTAATCATGTTGACTCCACCGAGGATGGTGCCCAAGCCGCCGACAGCCAGACCCAGGATCCACAGGTCGCCGCCAGCACCGGGCGAGTGAATCGCGTCGGTCAGCGGCGAGTACGCCGTCCAGCCGAAGTCCGCGGCTCCGCCCGGGGTGATGAAGCCCGCGGTGGCGATCAGGGCGCCGAACAGGAAGAGCCAGAACGACAACGCGTTCAGCCGCGGAAACGCCACGTCGGGGGCGCCGATCTGCAGGGGCAACACCAGGTTGGCGAAGCCGAACACGATCGGTGTCGCGTAGAACAGCAGCATCACGGTGCCGTGCATGGTGAACAGCTGATTGTACTGCTCGTTGGATAGGAACTGCAGGCCGGGCAAGGCCAATTCGGTCCGTATGAACATCGCCATCATGCCGCCGATGAGGAAGAACGCAAAGCAGGCGACGCAGTACATGATGCCGATCAGCTTGTGATCGGTGGTGGTCACAAGCTTGTAGATCAGGTTGCCCTTGGGGCCGAGCCGCGCCGGGAAGGGACGCCGGGCCTCCAGTTCTCCGATCGGGGGCGCTTCGGCTACCAACAGTCCTCCAACGTTTCGCAAACCACCGGGCACGTTCCGGGGCTCTCCCGAAGATGTTCGTCTATGGATCCTAGCTCCTGAACCCGTCCGAAGTCGGGTTGGTCCTACAATCTGTCGTAATCAGATCCACATCGACGTCGAATGGACCATCCGACGTGGGCTGACCAGCCGCGAACCGCGCGGGTGTTACCGTCGGCGACGTGCTGTTCGGGCGAGTGCAGACCCGCCGCCGGGTACGCCGGTCATCAGGACTGGCCGCACTCGCCGGCGCCGTCGGCGTGTCGCTGCTCAGTGGCTGCAGTTCCTCAGGTGATGCACTCGTACCCTCCGGTGAGAGCTCAATCATCACCAGCACGACGCGGATCGCCGGTGCGGGCGTGCTCGGCAACGACCGCAGACCCGACGAATCCTGCGCAGCCGAGCCGGCCGAGCTCGACGATGGCCCGCCAGACCTCGAAGTGGTCAACGCGACGGGGCATGCCGTAACGCCACCTTTGCCGGAGACGACCCTGGTGCGCGCCGACCCCCAGCGCATCGTCGCGCTCGCCGGTGACCAACTCGACGCGCTGTGCGGGCTGGGCCTGCAGTCACGCATCGTGGCCGCGGCACTGCCCGGCGGGTCAGGGGATCAACCGTCCTATCTGGGCACCGTGATCCACGAAGTGCCCGGCGCGGGCAGCCGAAGCGACCCCGACCTCGCCGCCATCGCGGCCGCGACGCCCGACCTGATCCTGGGCTCGTTGGCGCTGACTCCCGAGGACTTCCCAGCGTTGTCCGAGATCGCGCCCACGGTATTCAGCGGACGACCCGGAGCGGCGTGGCGGGACAACGTGCGGACGGTGGGCGCGGCGACCGGCCGTCTAGACGGGGCGAACGCACTTCTAGAGGCCTTCGATCGAGAGGCAGCCAAGACCGGCACCGACAACGACGCCGCTCATTACCAGGCATCGGTGGTGCAGTTCACCGACACCACGATGCGGGTCTATGGCGCCGATAACTTTCCGGCGAGCGTTCTCGCCGATGTCGGCGTGGACCGTCCTGCGGCGCAACGGTTCACCGACAAGCCCTACATCGAGGTGGGTATCTCCGACTCCGATCTGGATAACTCACCGGACTTCTCCATCGCAGACGGCGACATCGTCTACCTCTCATTCGCAACCGCAGAAGCCAGAGAACGCGCTCCGGAAGTGCTGGACAGCGATGCGTGGAAGCGGCTATCGGCCTACCGCGACAACCGGGTGTTCGCGGTGAACAACGCGATCTGGCAGACCGGCGAAGGCATCGTGGCCGCACGGGGCATCCTCGCTGACCTGGGTTTGCTGGACGCCCCGATCAACTGAAGGGGCCGAACCCGCGGCCAGGGTCTGCCGCACGATCAGTTGACAGTTTCGGTCATGCGCCCTGACTGGCCGGTGGGCAGGATGTCTCGCCGGGCAGCCGGGCACGCAGATTTTCAATCTCGTCCGATTCAGCCGGAGCTCAGCCCCAGTCAGCCTCTGAACTGCGAGTTAGAAGTTCCAGTCCTCGTCCTCGGTGACGACGGCCTTGCCGATGACATATGAGCTGCCCGACCCGGAGAAAAAGTCATGGTTCTCGTCGGCGTTGGGACTTAGCGCTGACAGGATCGCCGGATTGACGTCAGTCTCATCGCGCGGGAACAGCGCCTCGTACCCGAGGTTCATCAACGCCTTGTTGGCGTTGTAGCGCAGGAACTTCTTTACATCCTCGGTCAGACCCACCCCGTCGTACAGATCCTGGGTGTAATCGACCTCGTTGTCATAGAGCTCGAAGAGCAGCTCGTAGGTGTAGTCCTTGAGCTCGGCCCTGCGAGCCTCGCCCTCCAGTGCCAACCCCTTCTGGAATTTGTAACCGATGTAGTAGCCGTGCACGGCCTCGTCGCGGATGATCAGCCGGATCATGTCGGCGGTGTTGGTGAGCTTGGCCCGGCTGCTCCAGTACATCGGAAGGTAGAAGCCCGAGTAGAACAGGAAGCTCTCCAGCAGCGTGGAGGCCACCTTCCGCTTCAACGGGTCGTCGCCCGTGTAGAAACTCATCACGATATCGACTTTGCGCTGCAAGTTCGGGTTTTCCTCCGACCAGCGGAACGCCTCGTCGATCTCGACCGTCGAGCACAGCGTGGAGAAGATATTGCTGTAGCTCTTGGCGTGAACCGACTCCATGAACGCGATATTGGTGTAGACCGCTTCCTCGTGCGGAGTCAGCGCGTCGGGGATGAGGCTGACTGCACCGACGGTGCCCTGAATGGTGTCCAGCAGAGTCAAGCCGGTGAACACCCGCATGGTGAGCTGCTTCTCGTCGGCGTTGAGCGTTCCCCAGGATGGAATGTCGTTGGACACCGGAACCTTCTCAGGCAACCAAAAATTGCCCGTCAGCCGCTCCCACACCTCGGCATCCTTCTCGTCCTGCAGGCGGTTCCAGTTGATCGCAGAGACACGGTTGATCAGCTTCATTCCGTGGGACACCAGGACTCCATTTCGCCAGATTGTGGAGCCGCTGAGACGGTTCCACCAGCCAAACCCGACACTACAACTTCTTGGGGATCAGAGCGCGTGACGCCGCAACATCTTGTGTTGGCGTGTCGCGTCGCGGTCGGTGAAAAACGTATTCGGAGGCGTTGAACCGACGCGTGGCGAGCCAGTACTGCCACGTCATCCCACTCCACAGCGTGCGGTTAACGCCGTGCTCGTCCAGGTACCAGCTTCGGCAGCCGCCGGTGCTCCAGACCGTACCGCCCAGAGCATCCTGCAGTTCGTTGTTGTAACGGTCCTGCGCGGCCCGGGTCGCAGCAATCGTGCCGGCGCCGACACGGTCCACCGCGGCGATGGCCTGAGCGACGTACCGGATTTGCGCCTCGATCATGAACACCACCGAGTTGTGCCCCAGCGCGGTGTTCGGGCCGAGCAGGAAGAACAGGTTGGGTATGTCGGCGACGGTGACACCACGCAGTGCTGCGATGCCTTCCTTGTTCCAGCGGTCGACGAGGTCCTCGCCTCCGGGACCCTTGATATCGACATAGGTGTAGGAGTCAGTGACGTGGAAGCCGGTCGCGAACACCACGACGTCCACCTCCCGGAGTGTTTCACGCCCGTCGGCGTCGGCGGTGACAATACCGTTCGGGCTGAACCGCGCGATGCGGTCAGTGATCACTTCGGTCTTCGGGTCAGCGACGCCGCGATAGTAGGTGTCGGAGTTAAGAATCCGCTTACAGCCGGCCCGATAATCCGGGGTCAGTTTGCGGCGCAGCTCCCGATCTTTGATGAACCGTCGGATGTTCAACCTGCCGAGCACTTCTCCGATCTTGAGTAGCCGCGGCTGCCGGGTCATCGCGAACCCCACCGATTCGTGCAGCCAGTAAATCCCCGCTCGCACTAGCGCCCGTGTACCCGGCACGTTGGCGAAGACCCGGCGCATACCTTCCGGGATCGGATTGTTCGGTCTGGGCATTACCCATGCCGGCGTGCGCTGATAGAGCTGCAGCGAGGCGACGTCTTTGACAATCTCGGGCACGATCTGAATGGCGCTGGCGCCGGTACCGACCACCGCGACCCGCTTGCCCGCGATGTCGACTGTGTGATCCCACCGTGCGGAGTGGAACGCGACGCCACCTGCCGCAAGATACTCCTCGACACCCTCAAACTCGGGAATCAGCGGGATGTGCAGGCCGCCTGCTCCTGAAACCAGGAATTGCGCGACGAACTCTCGTCCGTCGGTGGTGAATACATGCCAGAGCAGCTCATCTTCGTCCCATTGCGCGCGGTCGACGTGCGCGCCGAAGTGGATATAGCGACGCAACCCGTACTTGTCGGTGACGCCCAGTAGATAGTCCTGGATCTCGGGCTGGAACGACCACATGTGCGTCCAGTCGGCCTTCGGCTCGAACGAGAACGAGTACATGTGCGATGGGATGTCGCAGGCGCAGCCCGGATAGGTGTTGTCGCGCCAGGTGCCGCCGATTTCGTCGGCCTTTTCCAGGATCTCGAACTCGACCCCCTGGCGTTGCAGTTCAATAGCCATCCCGAGTCCGGAGAACCCGGAGCCGATGATCAACGCGCGGGTGCGCACCGGGGTGTGGTCGACCGAGACGGTCTCGGGATGTTCAGCGACGGTCATGTACCCGACTGTACTTGGGAACGCTGGTACCGGATATGCGGCGTCGTGGCTTTTCGGTCAGGCGACGTGCTCGCGGCGCTGGACGCCTTCGTGCAGCGGCAGGTCCGGGTCGATGCGGATACCGAGTACCTCACAGGTGCCATCGATGGAGCCCAGCATGATCGTGGTCAGGTACTCGACGAACTTCGACGACGGCAGCCGTCGCGGACCGTCATCCTTGGAGCCCAGCCACCAGTCTGTAGCCGATGTCGCCGCCCCGAAGGTCGCGAATGCGGCCAGTTCGAAGGCCGCGCCGTCGAGTTCCATTTCGCGCAGCTCGTTGCTGAACATGTCGGCCATCGCCAGCGTGATCTCGCGACTGTCGCTCAGTGCCCGCATCCTCGACTCGCTCTGCTCGGCGAAGCGGCCCTGTATCAGGAATCGCACGACATTGGGATGTTCGTCGACCAGAAGCACGTACTGCTTCACCGCGTGATTGATGACCTCTCGCGCCGGATCTTTCGAGACATCGATCGAAGGGAATATCGCCGCCCACAGCATGTCCCTCATCCGCTGGCCGATCGACTGGAAGAGTTCTGACTTGTCGGTGAAATGCCGGTAGATCTTCGGCTTGGCGGTGCCGGCCTCCTCGGCGATCTCGCGAAGCGACACCTCGGGGCCCAGTTTGTCGATGGCGCGGAAGGCGGCGTCGACGATCTCGGAGCGCACCCGCTTGCGGTGTTCGCGCCAACGCTCGCTGCGGGCGTCCACCTTGACACCCGGCTCCGCGCCCACGCGTGTCTTCGACCCTCCTCGCACCCGATCACTGTACCCGGCGAAGGCCGCTGACCTGCCCAGACCTTGGTGCAGACGAATGACTACCCAACGCTTGGCGATTCTTACCGACAGGTATTCGCCGATTCTTCCCGGCGCACCGGCCGACCGCGGCTTGGGTACTATCACCTGCGACAGCCGATCGACGAGACGAGATTCATGACGCAGCGATACGACCTGGTCATCGCAGGTGGCGGGCCTTCCGGTTCGGCCGCGGCGTGGCAGGCCGCGCAGAACGGCGCCAATGTCGTCATCCTGGACAAGGCGCAGTTTCCCCGCGACAAGCCCTGTGGGGACGGACTGACCGCCCGCGCGGTCAGCTATCTGCAGAAAATGGGCCTGGCTGACGAGGTCGCCACCTTCCACCGGGTAAACCGGGTGACGGTATTTAGCCCGAGCCAGTGGGAGCTCTCGTTCCCGAAGCGTCCGGGTATGCCCGATCACGGCCACACCGTCAGCCGCACGCACCTGGACACGGTGCTGCTCAAGCACGCCGAGTCCGCCGGCGTCGAGGTACGCCAGGGCGCTGAGGTCGCCGGGCCCGAATTTGATGCCAGCGGCACAGTGATTGGCGTGACCCTCAAGGGCGGCGAGAAGGTCTACGGCGACGCGGTGATCGCAGCCGAAGGTGCGTACTCTCCGATCAAACGCGCGTTGAAGATCGATTCGGAATACAACGGGTACTCCGCGATTGCCATCCGCTCGGAGATGCATGCTGCCCGACCCGACTCCGACAGCCTCGATATCTACCTGAAGCTTCAGTTCGAGGGTGACCAATTGCCCGGGTACGGCTGGGTGTTTCCCATGGGTAACGGTGTATTCAACATCGGTCTGGGCTACGTCAACAGCTACAAGAACTGGCAGTCGATCAACGCCACAAAGTTCCTCGGCGAGTTCCTGGGGACGCTACCGCGTGACTGGGAGCTACCGGCGATCGAGGAACTCAAGAAGAACAAGAGCGTTCGCGCGTGGCGTCTGCCGATGGGCTTCACCGCGTGGCCGCCGTGGCGTCCGGGTGTGCTGTTCACCGGCGACTCCCTCGGAGCAGGCAAGCCGGCGTCGGGCGCCGGCATCTCCAAGGCGCTCGAATCCGGTTTGGCTGCAGGGGAATGCGCGATCGCGGCGCTGACCAATGGTGGCCCTGGCGACTTCACCAACTACGCTCAGCGCATGGAAGCCGCGTGGGGCCGCGAGTACAAACGCGGCCGCTACTTCCACAAGCTGGCAGGAATCCCAGCCATCGCCAACGCCGCCATCAAGCTTATCGACAACGCCTTTCTCCGCGACCGGATGCTCAAGTCGCTGTACAAAAAAGAACAGGGCCCGCAGCATCTCTGCAAATAGCCCTTCGCCCGACCCGGAGCCTTCGCCCCCGCCTCTAGACGGTCAGCCTTTCGCAACCACCGTCAACAGGACTACCGAGTCTTCGAGGGCGGCCAGATGGTGCCGCTCCTCTGGGATAACGATGAAATCGCCCTTATTTCCTTCGACGTCCCCCGTCGAAGCGCCCAGCTGTACACGGCCATTCAGGACGAATAGTGTTGCTTCCCCAGGGTTTTCGTGTTCGTCGAGGCGCTGACCAGCGGCCAGTGCCAGAAGTGTCTGGCGCAGCGCATGCCCTTGCCCGCCGTACACCGTGTGCGCGGCGCGGCCGACGCGAGCACCGCGAGCGGCATTGAGTTGCGCATCAGCCAGAGCTGTCATCGACAACGCGTCCATGTCCATCGTTCCTATCTGTTGGTCAACGCTTG